>DASTVU010000181.1:0-3490 GCA_035758935.1 Pyrinomonadaceae bacterium
ACCGCCAGCGCCGGGACGAGCAGCCAGAGCAACCCCTTCACAAGGAAGAACAGGAAGCCCCAGATACCGAGTCGTTTGATCCAGATCGCCGCCTTCATATCTGATACGCGTAATCTTGACCTAAAACGGTCAATAACAAAAGTCCGCGAGCTGGTCTTTGTATTCTTTAGACCCTGCGCCGAGGCAACATTTGCTGATTCCACTTATCAAATTCATTCGCGAGACGCTCAAGGACGTCCGGGTTCTTCAAACTGAAATCCGATTTCTCTCGCTGATCAACTGACAAGTCAAAGAGTTGACGTTGCGTTCCGGTGCGAACGTACTTCCATTTCCCTTGCCGCACGGCGTCCTGATCGTAAATGCGCCAGAAAAAGGTGCGATCGTGAACCGGGCTTGTACCTTTGATGATCGGTAACAAGTTTGTTCCATCTAACGCATGTTGCGGGTCGGCCGGCGCGTCCGCCGCAGCAAGAATTGTCGCCGTCCAATCCATTGAGATCGCCATCTGATTGGTAATGCGTTTTGCTGGAACAACTGTCGGCCAGTTAACGATGGCGGGCACTCGAATACCACCCTCAAGCAGTTCACCTTTCTGGCCGGAGAAGGGCCATTCATAAGAAAATCGCTCACCTCCGTTGTCACTTGTGAAGATGACCAAGGTATTTCTCTCGAGGCCCGCACTCTTTAGAGCCCTCATGACCTGGCCCACACCTTCGTCTAAACTGCGCATCATCTCGGCGTAGAGCTTGAGCGAGCCCCCGCCGGCCATTGTTGCCGGCTCGATCCTTTTCTTGCTGAAATTCATTCGCTCACCGCCTTTGCGATCTTGCCAGGGCCAATGTGGAGCGGTGTAATGAAGACTTAGATAAAAGGGAGCGCTACGGCGTCGCTTAATGTATGCAACCGCACGCTCAGTCAGCAGGTCGGTTAGATACCCATTCTTTTCAACCGGGGTGAGATTCTCATACAGGTCGGGCTCGCCTAATCCGTTTTTATGCAGGTGATAGTCGGCGGCGCCAGCCAGCACTCCGAAGAACTCGTCGAACCCGTGTGCGTTTGGTCCCCACTCCGGACGAAACCCGAGATGCCACTTTCCGAACAAGGCTGTCTCGTATCCACTTCCTTTGAGGAGCGAAGCCACGGTTGGGTGTTGTGGATCCAAACCAACTTCACGGTTGGTAGCGGGCAACGGCTCGAGCAAACCGATTTTCAGGCGAGCTGGATATCTGCCCGTAATTAATCCGCAACGGGTCGGAGTGCAAACCGCTGACGCAGAATAGGCATCAGTAAACCTCACGCCTTGCGCAGCCAGACGATCGAGATTCGGAGTTCGATAGTCAGGGCGGCCGTAACAACTGAGATCTCCCCAGCCCAGATCATCAGCCAGGATAAAGATGACATTTGGACGTGTCGGTTTGGGCTGAGAGGTAGAAATAGTTTTGCGTCGGGCGAGGAACAGACTCGCACCTGACGCAATGCCTGCAATGAACTTTCGCCGTGTTAGTTTCACAGTCGGATACTACAATGTCCGCCCGAGAGTAGCGAAAGGTTTTTGGGCTAAACAGTCGCTCGGAAATAAGACGTTCGCATTAAACCGAATAGCATAGCGCCATCTTTCACTTTCGTTACGTTTGTAAATCCCGCTCGGCTTAGCAGTTGGAGTAGGCGTTCGTTCGTATTCGTTTTCATGAGAGCGTGTCCTCCGAGGAGACGCTGGAAAAATCCATGCGCGGCGTCGTCAGTAACAAAATCAAGCAAGTGAAACGAACCACCGGGTTTTAGTACGCGCAATACTTCACGCGACGTTCTCTCACGCTCCTGTTCGTCAAGGTGATGAAACATGAACGAAGAAAAAACACGATCGAATGATCGTTGAGGGTAAGGAAGCTCATCTGCGAACCCTTGATCGAACTGCAGTGAGACTTTCGCACGGTTGGCTTTGTTCCGTGCCCGCTGCAAAGCTTTCGAATCCGGATCTAAACCCGTTGCTTCCACAGTCGGATACTGTCGCTTCAACATAACAGTGAGTGTTCCGGTACCGCAGCCAATGTCGAGAACAGAGTGATCAGGTTGGACGTCTGCTTGAGCGATGAGTTCCCGGACTGCACGTCCAAAGCCCATCAACCTGACGAGCGGATCATACAGAGGCAGAAACACATCGCGTCCCGCCGCGGGTAGAAACTCTCTTTGACTCTCAGTGCTATTCAAAGTTCAGCCCCAAGATGCGATGGAACCATTCTTCGCAAACTTACACGCTTGACAGAGTACAATAAAGCCCGCTCGAATTGCTCGAGCGGGCTCTTAGAAATAATGCCGGCCGCAACTTCATTGCTGGACTAACGGAATTGCGATGTCAATCACCACGTCCTGCGAACTGAATTTCCCACTCAAGGTCGCCTTTCCCGTGAACAGAGATATCTGATACAGACCGGCCTGTCCGCCCGTGACCAGCGTAGCCAGACCTCGGACGTCTACTGTGGAGCCGTTGCGCACAAAACTGTAAATATCGAAACCCACATCTGCCGTCGTATTGACGTTTAGTTTCCCAGTCGGGTTTAGAGTCCCGGCGTTCGGAGGTGCTTGAATAGCCACCTGGTCTAAAGTCGAGTCGATGTCGAAAAGCGTCGTCGCAGTGTTGGGATCTGAATCGTTGTTGGTATACGCCACCGCCGTCACTCCGATGGTCGGAGTTCCGGACGTGTAATTGATCGGATCATCCGGCGTAGTCGCACCATTTTCGACATTGGCACGAAGGTTCTGCCCCAGATCACTAATGATGCGGAGACGATCCACTGTTGGGTTGAAGTCAACTCCGAAGAAACTACCTGCGAGAGCGACGTTCAAACGAGAACGTAGTGTTGCTTCTGCAGTATCGAGGCTCAGCGTGTAGATACCACCGGCGTTGCCGAGTGCGTAGAGGACACCATTAGCAGGTCGGAAGTCGATGCCGACCAGGTTCGAATCTGTGACAAGTCCAAAGATCCGCCCAATGGTGGTTGAGTCCTCTGGACGTTTTTCATCAAAGCAGATTAGCCGTTGATCTGATGTTAACCCTACGACTTCGAGGTTATCGGATTGATTACCGCTATCGTGACCGCTCCGACGGTCACCGCAAACACCTGTGCGATTGGCGTCTCCACGTGGAATGCCGTTGTAGTTAGCTTGCGCAATGTTGGCGGCAAACGCGATAACGACAAGAGCGTATAACGCCGGGCGCGTGAGCGCCTGACTAAGCGCTGCAAAAATTAGTTTCATCTCATTCTCCGAAAGCAGGGTCGAACAAACACGTCAACAGCTTGCCCAGAACAAGGCTGCATCGTGGAACTGCTGGCGTTCAGGCAATGTTTCTCAAACTTAAACGGGGAGTACGAGAAGATTTACGGAGGCAAATCCTCGAATGGATTCCTGGGTTTGAAAGGATTGAGAGTTATTTGAGAGTTGTTTGAGAAAACAATAAAAGCCCGCTCGAGTTGATCGAGCGGGCTTTATT
>DASTVU010000182.1:0-13822 GCA_035758935.1 Pyrinomonadaceae bacterium
CGTACTCGCTTTCCAACGAAGGATCTGGACCATTACACGAAGTTCACATTCCCAGAAATCTGATACTGATGGCAGTGGCCGGAATCTCAGGCAACATCAATCCGCCGCCGATGGTACAAAACGAACGGCTGGCGATCGGAATCATGTATTCGATTGCGTATGCCGAAGAGGAGTACAAAAAGAAAAACAGCGGCGCCTACGGTACGCTGGAGGAGTTGATGGCTGCAGGCCTGGTACCGAAAGAGGGTATTGAAAAATCAGGCTACAGATTTGACTTGACGGTAAGTGGAGACAAGTTTGAGGTATCAGCAGTGCCAGTGGAATACGGGAAGAGTGGCAAGTTGTCTCTATTCCTGGACCACACACGCGTGCTGCGCGGTGGAGACAAGAGCGGCGCATCGGCATCCGCATCAGATCCGCCCATCCATTAGAACGTTAACTAGCCACGGATTAACACGGATTTCACTGATAGATCTTGATCTGTGTAATCCGTGTAAATCCGTGGCTCATAAATTCTCTATCTTTACAGGCTCGACGGGTTCGGCAAGCTCGAATCGAAACACCTTCGAATAGAAGTAAAGCTCGCCATCAAGGGCACGCTTGATGTTCTTCGCCTGCCTGAAACCGTGCTGCTCGCCGGCAAACGCCACATACGAAACAGGAATTCTCTTTGCTCTGATCGCATCGACCATTTTCTCCGCCTGATCCGGCGGGACGACCTTGTCTTCGAGTCCCTGGAAAAAGATCACCGGACATGAAAGTCGTTCGGGAAAGTTGATCGGGGAACGATCGTAATAGATATCTTTTCGCTCCGGATAAGGACCGAGCAATCCTGTCAGATACTGCGATTCATACTTGTGCGTGTCACGAGCCATCGACTCCAAATTACTGATTCCGAAATGACTCGCGCCAGCTTTAAAGACCTTTCGAAAAGTGAGCGCACCAAGGGTGGTATATCCTCCGGCGCTGCCGCCTGTGATAATCAGCCGTTTCCCATCCACTTCCCCGCGTTCGGCAAGATAACGCGCGCCATTCACACAATCGTCAACGTCAACGATTCCCCATTTTCTGTTAAGTCTTTCACGATACTGACGACCGTAACCGGTACTGCCGCCGTAGTTCACATCAAGTACCGCAAATCCTCTGCTGGTCCAATATTGAATGGACAGGCTCAACGCGGTCGAAGCAGCAGAAGTTGGCCCGCCATGACTCTTCACGATCAGCGGTGGCTTTTCGTTGTCTGGCGCGCGGTAATCGGGGTTTTGCGGTGGATAAAAGAAACCGTGTGCGGTCAGTCCACCCTCGGTCGGAAACTCCATCGCGCGTGGAACTGAGAAGTACCGGGGAAAGATCTCAAGATCATTTGAGCGACGGAGTGTTTCAAACTGACCCGTCCCCAGATCGAATTTCACGATACAGCCGACGTCCGTGGGCGAGCCCCCACGAAACACGGCTTGACCGTTTGCAGCACGCAGAAACTGAATATCAGTGTAAGGACAATCGATCGGCGTTAATTTCCCCGCAGTCGTATCGATTGTGGCGAAAGTGGAGACACCCTGGTCGATATGGCTGCAGACGATGGTTTCCGGAGAGGCAAAAGCGTAAGTAGACATACCGAAAACCCATTGCGGCATGCCGAGTTCAGCCTTTGACTGGCAAACCCTTTCAATTCCGCCATCCGCAGTAATCCGCTCGAGATTCCACCAGCCACTGCGGTCGGAAGCGAAATACAAAACGCCATCAGGCGACCATTCTGGCTGAAAAATCGACTCCGCAGCGCCACCCGCAACCCATCTGGTTGACGACAATGTGCCGTCTTCGGCAAACTCGCCGACCCACAGTTCACAACCATCCCAGGGCATATTCGGGTGATTCCACGTCAGCCATGCCAGTTGTGACCCGTCGGGACTTAGTCTCGGTGTCGAGTAAAAATCATTTCCTTCTACGAGCACAGTACCGTTATCGCTGCCCGGTTCGAGGCTTACGCTGACGATCGAGTTAACCGCTTCGACACCTTCTCGCGTGTGATCTTCGCGAACACAGATGAGGCGTCCACGAGCCTGGTCCATATAGCTGTCCGCGTAACGCATCTCGCCTGGAGCTGTTAGTGCCTGGGGCGTGGCGTCCGGTCCATCCTGACGGTAAAGCCTTTGATCGGAGAAGTTCGAAAAACAGACCGTGCCGCTACTGACTGAATAATCGCCGCCGCCATATTCATGAACTCTTGTGCGAGCATTAAAAGGTGGTTGGTTCACATCGACACAAGCACCTGTAAGATTTCTCTTAACTATGACGTTGCGACCCGCTTCCTTTGGGCGCATTTCCATCCAGTAAATGTCGTCGCCGTCAAATGACGGTTGGCTGAGACCGACCGACCCTTCCACGATCAGGTCTGAGGTGATCGGTGACTTCCAGGAGCCATACGGTGCAATTTTGGGTGAATTTAGCAAGGCCAATCCTCTATTCATCGTCTACGAATTGGGTAGTTCTTCACTTTTGTGTGACTTCGGCAAACTTTTGTCACAACCTCGCAAAGGCTTTACAAGCTAGCTGCAACCTACCTTCGCCGTTTGGCAGTTAGTATCTTGCCCGTCGTTAATTCTCCATGGGAGAACTGAGATAAAGGCAAGGGCGCTGGTCTTGGGGGAGGTCAGCGCCCTCTCTTTTTGTCTGCTCGCCATCTTACCAACAAAAGCCACAAAGACGCACAAGGCACTTAAAGATTTTCGCTGAGGGATTTTAGTAACTCTTTGTGCCTTTCTTTTGTGCCTTTTTGCGCTTCTTTGTGGCACAATTCGCCAGTCAAAATCGAAAGAGGTGCCCGCCCATGTTCATTCGCAAACGAAGCCTGATCGTTTTCTGCCTGACTACGTCTTTCATCCTCGCTGGTTTGCCTTTAACAACCGTGCATGCTGATACGTTCAGACCAGTCGTTCGCGGCAAACGCGGCGTTGTAGCCGGCGGCCAGCCTCTTTCAGTTGAAGCCGGATTGCGAATTCTCCAGCGCGGCGGCAACGCAGTGGACGCGGGTGTGGCGACAATCCTCGCCGCCTCAGTGATTGAATTCTCACACTTTTCGTTTGGTGGCGAAGTACCGATCCTGATCAAATTGAAAGGTCAAAAGGTTGCCGTAATCGAAGGCATGGGCCAGGCGCCGATGAAAGCGACCCGTGAGTTCTTTGTCAACCGAGCTCAACCTGATGCGACTGGAACACCACAAGCGACGATGCCGAGTGCAAGAAAGGGTGGCTTGATTCCGTCCACCGGCCCACTCTCAGCCACCGTACCCGCAATTCTCGACGCCTGTGTAACTGCTCTCGATCAGTTTGGCACGAAGACACTTGCCGAAGTCATGGAACCCGCCATCCAGCTCGCTGACGGTTTTCCCATCGATGAACTGAGAGTCCAGTACATCAAGACGCGCGCCCCAATCTTCTCGCAGTGGCCCGACGCAAAACGCGTCTTTTTACCCGGCGGAGAAGTTCCGAAAGTCGGCGATATTTTCGTGCAGGCTGATCTGGCCCGCACGCTTCGCGAGATCGTTCGTGCTGAGCGGCTGGCATCGAAGGCCACACGCAACAACAGGCATGCAGGCTTAATGGCCGCGCGCGATTATTTCTATCGTGGTCCGATCGCGCGTCGCATCGGCGACTACATGCAGGCGAATGGCGGATTGATTGCCGCTGATGATTTTGCACGCTTTGCCGCGAAGGTGGGCCAACCCGTCGAGACTGAATATCACGGCTATCAGGTCTACAAAGCCGGCTTCTGGACCCAAGGTCCGGCGATGATCGAAACACTCAACATGCTCGAGGGTTTCGATTTGAAGAAGATGGGCCATAACTCCCCGGCCTACATTCACACGCTTGCTGAAGCACTGAAGCTCGCGCTCGCAGATCGCGATCGCTACTACGGCGATCCAAACTTTGTAAAAATCCCCGCGGCCGAACTGTTATCAAAGAATTACGCCGCATTGCGACGTCCTTTAATTGATGAACGCCATGCATCCCTCGCGCAGCAGCCGGGTGATCCACTGAACATGAAGGCAATTCTCGCGAGCGCCGCGCAGACTATCGGCAAGGCGTCCGCCTTGCCCGAGATCGAGCGAGCCAACGATACGACGTGCGTCAACGTTGTCGACAAAGACGGCAATCTCTTTAGCGCGACGCCCAGTGGCGCATGGCTACCTGCCGTTGTCGCCGGAGACACTGGCGTGTTGATGGGCCAGAGACTGCAATCGTCGTTGACCGATGCAAACAGTCCGAACGTCGTCGCACCCGGTAAGCGTCCCCGTATCACTTTAACGCCGACGCTCGTGCTCAAAGGTGGCGAACCATTCATGGTTCTGAGCACGCCTGGCGGTGACAATCAGGATCAGGCTTTGCTTCAGGTGTTGTTGAATATCGTAGAGTTTGGGATGAACCCTCAGGAGGCGGTCGAAGCTCCACGCTTTGACACGCAGCACTACGTCAGTTCATTCGACGATCACGAGTTCCTTCCCGGTTCTCTGAACGTTGAATCACGAGTGAGTTTGAAAACGATCCAGGAGCTTTCGCAGAAAGGGCACAAGGTCAAGGTACAGGGTGAATGGGGCACGCTTTCAGCGCCCACAGTGATCATGTTCGATCCAAAAACCGGTGTTGCGGCGGCGGGCGCCGATCCGAGGCGCAGTCGTTACGCCGTCGCATGGTAACCAACATCTTCCTCAACAAAGGAGTCCCCCATGTTTACAAGAAAGCACGCCGTGCTGGCTGTACTTACACTCATTCTTGTTTTCGCGACCCAGAGTATAGCCTCCGCTCCGGTACTTCCGAATCCGATTCTCTATTTAATCGGTCACGAGTATTTCAGTACCGGCGGCAAGAACTTTGTGCGCTACCGATTCGATGTGCTCAACAAGGATCTATACCCCAACGATCTTTTCGCTAAGTCTCCTGACTTGCCGCCGTGTGGAACTAACACGCAAGCGGCTCGGACCTGGGTTGATTTCTACGATCAGAGTGCAAAGAAGTTACAGGGCTTTTGCGCTTTAGGAAAATCTTCTGATCTGGGTACTATCTGGTTTGCATTGGAAGAAGGAAAGGTGCCACCCAGTTGGGTTTACATCGAGATGAACGATCGCAAGACAAACACGAAATACAAATCGAATCTGTCCGACACAACGCTATAAGATCAAACAAAGGGAGCAATCATGGGACTGGAAGAAGGCAAGCGCTTCGTAGATTTCAATCTGAAGAATCAGGACGGCGAGACCGTGAAGCTTGATGACTTCAAAGGCAAATGGCTCGTCGTCTACGTCTATCCAAAGGACGATACGCCTGGCTGCACGATTCAGGGAAAGTCGTTCACCGCAAGCAAGCAGGACTTTGACGACGCAAATATTTCCGTCGTCGGCGTAAGTGAAGACGACGTCGCGTCACACAAGAACTTCTGCAACAAGTTTTCTTTCACGATCGATCTGCTGGCCGATCCGAATCACGAGTTTCTGAAAGCCGCCGGCGTGGGCCAGAGCGAATACAAGGGAACGATGTACTGGAATCGCACGAGCTTCGTGGTCGATCCCGAGGGTAACCTTCGCAAAACATACCAGAAGGTGAATCCCGAAGGTCACGAGCAAGTGTTGCTCGACGACATCAAAGCGATGCAGAACGCCTGACAGTAATGCTTGCTTACGTCTTCTGGCACTGGCCACAGCCTGATGTTGACCGCGGTGCGTACGAAGACCACCTTTGTGCGTTCCAACAGACACTCGCGGCAAATAAGTCGAGCGGGTTTCAGCAGTCGGTAGTCTTCCGCATTCGTGGCGCGAGTTGGTTGAACACAAGCGACGAAGCTTACGAAGAGTGGTACTTACTCGACGACTCAGCCGCGATGGACTCGCTCAACGAAGCGGCAGTCTCGGGCGCCTGTGAAGAGCCGCATAACCGCGTAGCCCGAGAAGCAGCCGATGGAACTGGTGGTCTATATCGGCTGCGCGAAGGTGTTGAGACATTGGACCAGGCGAAGTTTGCAATCTGGCTCAGCAAGCCCGCAGGTGTTTCTTACAAAACGTTCTACGCCGACCTGCAATCCCTAACCTCGCAGCCCGGCGTCGCCTTGTGGGGCCGCCAAATGACTCTCGGTCCAACGACCGAGTTCTGTATTCACAGTCAAACGTCGATCGAACTTCCACCAGGTTACAGCGGTCACAGTCTCAACTTGCATTTGATATATCCGTCTCCATCCGTGTAAATCCGTGGCCTATTCGAGCTGGAGTTCGGCAACGAGGGGACAATGATCCGAAGCAGCGCGTATCTGGTCCTTCGGCTCTGTAATCACTTCACACTTCCCCAACCGATCCGCAAACGTTTTAGGCACAAACACATAATCGAGTCGCACATGCGGATCCCACGTCGGAAACGTATAACCCCTGTCTTCAGGGTTCAGCATACGAAACCCGTCGCCGTATCCGGCATCGAGCATTAACTGAATCGTTTCGCGTTGCAGCTTGCGACCACTGATCCAGATCAACGCGCGAATCCAGGCGGGCATCTTGTTCAATTCCAAGACTTCTCCCGGCGCAAGCGTGTTGAAATCGCCAACCAGGGCGTGAAAGCCATTTTGATGTCGCTTGATTCCATCCAGCAGCGATCGAATCTCGCGCGCGCGTCTGCGTTCATCCCATCTCGAAAACCTCGCGCTGAGATGTAAACCAAAAATGCGTGCGTTACTTCCCGCGGGAACAATCTCGAGAAACGAATGTCGTGCACCCGCAGGATAATGCCACTCGTGATACTCAACCTCCTCACGACTCAAAAAACCAATCGAGTGGTTTTGGCGCGCAGCCCAAAACGGAAATTTCGTAACCTCGGAGAGACGCTTAATCACTGCCGGGTCAGTTGCTTCCTGAAAGACGACCAGGTCAGGCGCGGCAGCGACGATGGTTTCCGCAAGCGCGTGTTCGCGGCCGCGTCCGCCAAATCGGATGTTGTAACTGAGCAGCCGCAACGTCACGCATCTTCACCCGAAGGAACAACCACAAAGTACGACTCACCGAACAACACGTCGCGGCCGTAAAGCACGAGACTCGATGTGGCTTGCATATTGACGGGACGTCCAATCATCTTCTGCAGCGACTCTCGCAGTGGATTCAAATTCGGCGCGATGTCGGGATCTTTGTCGCACAGTGGCTTTGTGTGCAGTCCCGGAATGTAAAAGGCGCTCGAATCCCACATCTCCATCACTTTCGATCCGACAAGTGTCACATCGAGGTCACTGGTGCCAACGCCTTGTGAATCGAAGGGAGTGCCATCCTCGTGCCGCATGTTTGTAACAGCACTGCCGCGCAACACAATGCCGGTCCCTTCAGGCAGGCCCTGCTGTAGTTTTCGATAAAAGGCGATGAAGAGCCGTTCGTCACCGCCAAAGGCAAGTGTAACGATGCGCGAGCGGACCTCGCTCTCGTTCATTTCATGAGCATCTTTAGGCATAGCAAATCTCGATTGATAGAGAAGAAGGGGGCTTACTAACGGGAGATGTCTTTCACTACTTCGTAAAACTCACGCGTGCCTTTGCGAACGTTATCCACCGCGATTCGTTCGTTGTTGCCATGCACGCCTTCATCCTGGTCGGGGGTAGTGTAAATCGGCGCCCAGCCGTAAGCGACAATGCCGAGCTGTCGATAAAGCTGGCTCTCAGTATAACCGCTTAGCATCTTTGTTGTGACAATCGCGCCGGGGTGATTCTCCTTCGTCTTGCGAGCAATGAGGGAAAAGAGTTCGGTGTCGATCGGGGAACTGTTCGGAATCTTGAAGCGATTTACGTTCTCAATCTTGATCGTCGGGTCGGCGATCACTGCTTTCAACGCCTTCAGGAATTCATCGGGAGATTCACCGGGAAGCAGACGCACGTCGATATTACACGTCGCCGCATTGGGGATCACGTTTGTTTGTTTACTGCCGCTGAGCATCGTGATTGAAATAGTGTTGCGCACTAAATAGTTATACTCACGCTGGCTCATCAGTGACCGCACAAAGTCCGGATTTTTCAAAGACTCGCGAATGTTTGCAAAATGTGATCGCAGCGGTTCCGGTTGCAACGGCGCCACGTCCTTAAAGTGCTGCTCCACCGCCGGCAATAATTTGACCGGAGTTTCCCAGTCGAGAATTCGTCCCATCACACGAATAAGACGGTTTGTTGCTGACTCTGTCACCGGTCGCGAGCCATGGCCGGGCAGTCCGGTGGCAGTGAGTCGCAGCCAGAAAGGGGCTTTCTCTGCGACGTCGACGCCGACAATCTTCACAGTTCCGCCTTCGAGCAGGTTGTCGCCACCTTCAGTGAGAAGATATTCCGCGTTCTTAAACAGATCTGCTTTGTTAGCGATCATCCAAAGCGATCCTTCGTCGTGGACTTCCTCGTCGGCGGTGCCGAGAAAGATCACGTCACGAGATAGCGATGGTCCTTCGCGTTTGAGCAGGATCATCGTCATCAGGTGGAGCAGTCCTTCACCCTTCATATCGAGTGCGCCGCGCCCGTAGATGAATCCGTTCTTGATCAAGCCGGCAAACGGATCGACTTCCCACGATGCCGGCTCGGCGGTAACAACATCAGTGTGGCTCAACAAAATTATCGGACGTTTCGACCCATTTCCCTTGATCCGCGCGATGATGTTTGCGCGCCCGGGCTTGTACTCAAAAATCTCATTCTCAATACCGTGCTCGTCAAAAATCTTCTTTAAGAACTTCGCTGCCTCGATCTCGTTACCCGGCGGATTGGAAGTATTGACTCTCAAATACTGTTGCATGAGATCAACAGCCATGTCCTGATAACGCGGCCAATCAATCGCGTTTTGTGCCTGAACAACACCATTCATTGCCCACAGGCCAACCGCCACCATCAACGCTCTCTTAATGAATCTCATTTTGTGCTTTTTGTGCCTTTTTGTGGCTCTATTTGATCTCTATCTCGGCCACCACTGGAATATGATCCGAAGCTAACGTCTGCACTACCCAAGCCTTCTTCGCCCGAACGCGATTCGCCGGTCGATAAAAAATATGATCGATTCGCTTCACAGGCTTATCAGCAGGATAACTGAATCCATCGCCTTTCGCGCGACTCGCTGTCCATGCATCGTCAAACAGACTGTCCATGAGTTTATAAGCACTACCCTCCGGAACGTCATTTAGATCTGCCACGACGATCAGTGGCCCTTTTACATCTTGAAGGGCCTTGAGTAGTTGCTCAGTCTCAAACAAACGACCATCTTCATACTGGTAATCCAGGTGTGAAGTGACGAAAGTAATCGGCTTGCCATCGACGTCGACTTCAACCTTCAACATCCCACGCCGCTCCGCTTCACGTTTGTTCTCAAACATCGTATGCACAGTGGCATTCAATGGCAGGCGTGAAAGGATCGCGACGCCGTACTTTCCACCCTGGTAATCGAGGTTTGGTGCGAAAGCGAAATGCATGCGCGTCATCGTGGCGAGTTCTGCGATTTCGTCTTTACCTTCAGTTCGCTTTACGCCGCGGTCGACTTCCTGCAAACCGACAAGGTCCGGCTGCTCGCGATTGATCACATCTGCGATTCGTTGCAGGTCCAGCTTCTTGTCCATGCCGACGCCGACGTGAATGTTGTAAGTCATTACACGTAGCGTTTTCTTTGCGGCAGACGAAGAACCGCCACCACAAAACAGAAGCAGTACAAGAATTAAGAGAAGAGAAATCCGCGAGAGATGCCGATTCATGAGTTTTTATATTAACATGCCGTTCTTGGGCTTGGAGCTTAGTGCTTTGTACTTTGTTTGAATACGCAAAGTACAAAGCACTAAGCTCGAAACAAAGATGCGTCTCTTCCCCTCTCTTGTCATGTTATGCGCCGCGTTCGCAGCGGGCGCGATCAATTCCATTGCCGGCGGCGGAACTCTTCTGACCTTTCCGGTTTTAATCTGGCTCGGCCTCGATCCGAAAGTCGCTAACGGGACCAGCACCGTCGCGCTCTGGCCCGGACTTTTTGGCGGCCTGTTCGGATATCGGAAAGAGCTCGAGAACAGTTCTACGATTCTGCTGCGACTTGGCGTGACAAGCCTCATCGGCGGCGCGTTAGGTGCTGTGCTGCTGGTCCGAACGCCCAATAAAGTATTCGCCGAACTGGTGCCGTTTTTAATTCTGTTCGCCACCCTGCTTTTTATGTCGAATGGTGTAGTCAACAGACGTCTGCGCGTTGGCTCCATCGCCGAAAAACCGATGGGTCTTTGGTGGACCGGCGCCATGATGTTCCAGTTTTTCTCCGCCATGTATGGCGGCTACTTTGGCGCGGGCAACGGAATACTGATGCTCGCAGCGCTGGGTGTGCTGGGCATGAATGAGCTTCACCGGGCGAACGGCATCAAGAACTTTCTCGGCATTTGTATCAACGCGATTGCCGTATTAATTTTTTCGATCGCCGGATATGTCGTCTGGGTAGATGCATTGCTGATGGCTGGTGCGGCCCTCATCGGCGGCTACTTCGGAGCAAAGATGGCGATGCGCGTTGGCCAGAAATGGGTACGCAGAGGCATAGTGCTCATCGGATGGGTCATATTTTTCTTGATGGTCTGGAAACTGCGCCAACAGCCACAATGACGCCGCAAAGCAAAGCTGCCAAACTGCCTCGCGAATTCTATCTACGCCCAGACGTCCTCACGGTCTCAAAGGATCTGCTCGGTAAGCTTTTAGTTGTGCCCGGTCAAAATGGAGAACGCGTTTCGGGAAAGATCGTTGAGGTCGAGGCTTATCGTGGCCCCGAAGACAGGGCATCACATGCTTACGGAGGACGGCGGACAAAACGCACTGAGACGATGTACAGAGCCGGCGGCGTTGCGTACGTCTACTTCGTCTACGGCATGTACTATCAGTTCAACGTTGTCAGCAATGTGGGTGATGTGCCGCATGCAATTCTTGTCCGGGCACTCGAGCCGGTCGAGGGACTCGAGATAATGAGAGCGCGAAGGCATTCTCATCCCGACCACAATCTCACCAACGGTCCCGGCAAACTCTGCATCGCCATGGGAATCGATCGACAACTCGACGGCGCCGATCTCTTAGGCGATCGAGTTTGGCTTGAAGACTTTGAATCTGTGCCGCCGCGTCGCATCGCGCGTGGCCCACGGATCGGCATCGACTACGCAGAAAAGTGGATCGACAAACCGTGGCGCTTCTGGATCCGTGATAATCGGTTTGTTAGCCGATCCGTTAAATCTGTGGTTAAAGGACAAACTTCATCGGCGCCGCTGTAATCTTCGTACTCGTTACCGGCTGTCCTCGCAGAAACTCCACCATTCCCTCCTTAATCTTCGGCGACGAGAGAAACAACGGATCCGAGTGCACTGCGTTTTCGATAATGATATGTGTGCTATTTGAAAACTCTTTGCGATACTCCTCCGCATTACTGATCGGTGTGCGAGCATCCAAAGTACCGCTGATGAACAGCACTGGAATATCAGAACGAAGCGGCGCTCGAAACGCGTCACCGAGATCTGGAGCTTTCCACTCCTCGCAAACATCCGGAAAAGGAAAATTGGAGATATCCTCGAGCAACGTGCTTTTAGATTCGCGCGCGATCTGTTCGCGACGTGCAGCGGTCTGTCCCGACGCGCAGTCCATCATGTAAGACATTGCGGAACCGATTTCGCTCCGCGATTGGTTGAGCCAGACCTGTGCCGGATTGGTGAAGTCGCCCTTGGATGCTCGATAGAAAAGTGCCGGAAATCTTGCGGTCACCGTAGTGCCGATGTTGTTAGCGACGATGAACTGCAGGACAAACTTGTTGACGATCACCTTCACTTTGAGCTTTGTGCGCTGGTCAGTTATCTCCACTGTTTCCGGCTGCGCATCCAGGCGGTCGAATACCGACTTCATGAGGCCGAGAAAGTCGGGAATTTCTTTACCGACTTCCGGATCAGCTTTGATCAACGCCGCCAGATCTTCGAGATGCTTCTGAATGTTACTCGGGAGTTTGTACGTGTGATCAGGACCTTCGGTGCCGGCCAGGATCGCGCGATGAATGCTCTTTGGATGCCGGCGCATCGTGGCGAAAGTTAGATGAGTGCCATAGCTAATGGACCAAAGGCTAATCTGGTTCACTCCCAGAGCTTTTCGCAGATCCTCGAGATCATCCGCGCTCTCGTTTGTGTTGTAACCCGTCAGATCGACACGTTGAATGTCACGCCAGTAAGTCTTACAACTGTCCGCGTTCTTACGCAGTTCCTTGATAACAGCTTCGCGTGTGGGCGCGACGTCGAGTGGAAGAGCGAGCCGGTCGAAACAGCCAAGATTCGGTTTTGAAAAGCCGGTGCCACGTTGATCGTATGCGATCACGTCGCCAATCTCGCGCAATGCCATGAAGAGTGGAAAGCGAGCGCCCTTAGCAGCAAAGATTCCCGAACCGCCTGGTCCACCCGCCAGATAGACGATCGGAGCGCCAGGATTCTTCGCTGTGCTCTTGAAGCGCACAAAGGCGAGTTCGATCAAGTTGCTTTCGGGATTGGAACGGTTTTCAGGCACGAGCAGGGTGCCAAATTCGGCGTCGACCTTTTCCTTTTTATCATTCTCGAATGTGTACGGTTTGATCTTGAGAGTGCCGGCTTTTGGTTGCGCGGTGGCTAATGTGGTCAACAATAGCGAAACAAGCATCAATAAGACACACCTGTAGACAGACATGCGTGATGCCTCCTTATCACTTATTCATTAGTAAGAGTTAACGCAGATTAACCTTCGATTTCAGAAATGGCCCACGCGGCTTTGGCGCTGACGCCGGGAGCTGAATCTTGCAGCGCTTGCTTGAGTGCGGGAAGCGCTTCCGCACTCTGGATCTCGCCGAGTGCCTCGGCAGCACCACGACGAACCTCCGCCCGTGGATCCGAAAGAAGAATCGCGCAGAGCGGAGTGACTGCTCGCGCATTTTTCATCTCGCTCAAGGCCCAGACCGCGAGTTCGCGCACGCGCCAGTTGTCGTCTGATAGTGTCGCCACCAATTGTGCAACTGCGCGATCGTCGTGTAACTCACCGAGAGATCGTGCGGCAGCCATGCGCACCCACGCGTCAGAATCGCTCAGGAGTGTGATGAGTTGCGGCACTGCATCCCATCTCATGCTCGGCGCCATATTGGTCAACTCACCGATGGCCCAGGCGGCGTTCCGGCGCACGGATGGATTAGAGTTGTCGAGTTGATTTGCCAACGGTCTGAATGCCACGGGTCCCAGTGATGCCAAGGCAAGAGCTGCCTGTTCTCCCGGAGACGATTGTTTGAATACTTCCAGTGCGGGACTCCAACGAGTGCCTTCCCAGCAGCGGATGAGTTGCGACTTTCGATCGTCACCAAGCATTGCGATCAGCAATTCGACTGACCTCACATCGTTTCGTTTTGAAGCGTTGCACGCTTGCGTGGCGCGCTCTTCTGCGTCCGCCACATTTCCCTGTGTCTCGCGGCGCGGGGCAGTAATAGTTTCCGCAACTGGCGTTTGAACCACTGGAGGTGCTGGTGAAGTTTCCAGTGATTGCGTGACTGCGGCACGCACCTGCGTTTGCAGTTCCACTGAGAAAAGCGACAGCGAAAGCGCCGAGAGACAAAGCACCGAGACTGTCGCAAACATCAATGTCCTCGCTGGTCCTGCAGTGATGCGTGTGTTGCTTCTCATGATTCGCACGATCCTTTCTTCCAGAATCTTTCCGTCGAAAATGCTCAAAATGAATGCCTGAGACGCGTACTGGCGCGAGACGTCTGCTGCCCACAACAACGAGCGCGCATAAACCCTGGGCGCGAGAATGTGATTGGTTACAAGCTCGTCGCAGGCAAGCTCGCGCG
>DASTVU010000183.1:0-7869 GCA_035758935.1 Pyrinomonadaceae bacterium
TTTTCGTAGGCCACGGCGAGAACAGTGCCGAGTCGCTTCAGGTCAACGTTTTTCTCATGCACCTCGTGATGCGCGGGCATGCGCAGGTGGCGTGCGGCATCAAGTGTCTTCTCCGGATGCTCCTTTGCAATCTCGAGCAATGCTGTTTGCGCACGATCAGCCCTGGCGTCGACCAGGTTCATGATCGTGCCCTGATTCTCACCAACAATTCCTGTATGAGGCTCGGCTACAAAATCACGCACTGAAGCAGAATGCCAATGATACCTGCGCGCGAGGCCGTTCTGATCGTTCAGACCTTGTTGCACGACTGCCCACTCGCCCTGCGACGTGAGGACAAAACTGTGGAGATAAATCTGAAAGCCATCGCCGACGGCATTGTTGTCAACACGTGCTGTAAGCCGGCTGGTGCGCACGAGGGCGTCGGCATCGAAGCCACGTTGTTCCGCAATCGCGCGTAGTTCGTTTGGCGTGTTACGTGAGAACCTGCCGCGCCCGCCGCAAACGTAAAGCCCGAGTTCATCGGCACGTGGCGCAAGACCGCGCTTCAATGCACCCATCACTGAAGTCGTGATGCCGGAAGAGTGCCAGTCCATTCCCATCACTGCGCCAAAGGCCTGAAACCAGAACGGGTCGCTAAGTCGTGAAAGAAATGTTGACGTGCCGTAATGGTGAACGATGTTCTCGGTGATCGCCGTGCCGAGCTTTGTCATGCGCTCGGCCAGCCATGGCGGAACACGTCCACCGTGTAAAGGAAGATCGGCCACACCGGAACGTTTCATGTGGATTATTTAGCCACAGATGAAACGGATTTGCATGCGCTGATTACACAGAATGAATCCGTATTTTTTCCGCGTTAATCTGTGGCCTAAGTATCTTTCTTACTCACTCGCCCAATATAAAACCCTGCTCCGAAGATCATTGTGAGCAGGAAGAACACCGGGATCATCATTACAAACGTATCCCATAACTGCTGCATTTGCAGGCCTCCGTTTTGTCCGATTTGACGTGAGGTCAAGGGGCGATGTAACCAATCTAATTGATCAGCACCACGCCCGGCAAGAATTTTCAGGCAACCCAAGCCACCCACCTACGAAAAAACGCATCAATAGCGTTAGCCAAATACAAGGTTCTCGCGCGGTCTCCCCGCATGGTCCTTGAGTTAGTTTACTATCTTGAGACCACCACGCGTTCTCGGTCTCAACACAAACACAACCAGCGATCACTCAGGCAGCGGCACGCTTCCGATCCGCATGCACGACGGCGAGGTGTATTCGCAGATAAGGACAAGACTATGCGTTGCAGATCAATTCTGAAATGGATTGGGCTAACTGCCATCTCCCTAACAATCGTCTTCCTGCTTTCCACCATTGCTTATGACGACACGACGTCCGCAGCGCAGCAGAAAATTCGCGCGCAGAGTCAAGGATCGTTGGAAGCTTTTAATAAGGATGGACAGCACGCCGGTGAGTGTCCGCTGAAACACACTGAAGTGAAAGCGCAGGTTAGTGGATTTCTCTCACGCGTCACCGTAACTCAGGATTTCGAAAACAAATTCAGCGATAAGATCGAAGCGATCTACACCTTCCCACTCCCTGATGCCGCCGCCGTGGACGATCTAACAATGATCATTGGAGAGCGCGTTATTAAAGGAAAGATTATGCGCCGTGAAGAGGCGAAAGCCGCCTACGCCGCGGCTAAGCAAGTCGGAAAAATTGCAAGTCTACTGGACCAGGAGCGACCAAATATCTTCACACAACAGGTCGCTAACATCATGCCAGGTCAAAGCATTCGTATCGTCATTAGTTATGTTGAGACACTCAAATACGAAAATGGTTCTTACGAATGGTCGTTCCCGATGGTTGTTGGCCCACGCTACATCCCTGTGACGACCGGAGAACAGGTATCAGCTCAGCAATATGATGCCTCACGAATTTCTCCACCCAATGCAGCCGCAGGCGTGCGCGCCGGTCACGATATCTCACTCGAAATCGATTTGGATGCAGGTGTGCCGATCATTGCTGTTAACTCAGAAACTCACGAAACCGAAGTGCAGCAACTCAACGAGAAGCGCAGCGTGGTGCGTTTGAAAGACCACGCCACCATTCCAAATAAAGATTTTATCCTCACCTATCGCGTCGCCGGCGACACGATCAACGATGCCGTCCTTACCCATCGCTCCGAACGGGGTGGCTTCTTCACTCTCATCTTACAGCCACCCCAGCGCGTATCCGCCGAAGATGTAATGCCGAAAGAACTCGTCTTTGTTCTCGACACATCGGGTTCGATGGATGGTTTTCCACTCGAGAAAGCCAAAGAGACGATGAATCTCGCGCTCAAGAACCTCTACCCACACGATACCTTTAACTTGATCACGTTCGCCGGGGATACTCACATACTTTTCTCGGAACCAGTGCCCGCGACTCCCGAGAATTTAAACAAGGCAAAGAAGTTTCTCTCGTCTCGAAAGAGCGACGGCGGTACAGAAATGATGGCCGCCGTCACCGCCGCATTGGAACCATCGGATGCGCAAGGCCATGTTCGCATTGCGTGTTTTTTGACTGACGGTGAAGTCGGCAACGATGACGAGATTCTTGCCCAGGTGCAGAAGTATAAGAATGCTCGTGTCTTCGCAATGGGGTTTGGTCCTAGTCCGAATCGCTATCTGCTCAACAAGATGGCCGAGTACGGACGCGGCGAGGTCGATTATGTAACAGGCGCGGGCGATACATCGGCAGTAGCACAACGATTCAACGATCGGCTTCGTAATCCTTTGTTGACGGACATTTCGATCGACTGGTCCAACCTGCCGGTAACTGATGTTTACCCAAAACGCATTCCCGACTTGTTCGGTATCAAGCCAGTAATCGTGTCCGGTCGATATTCCCAGGGTGCTACAGGAAACATTCGTTTGAGTGGAAAGCTCGCCGGTCAGGACTTTGTCCGCGACATTCCCGTAGAGCTCCCGGAGAAAGAAAACGATCACGACGTTCTTTCGACACTTTGGGGTAGGCGCCGGATCGATGAGCTGATGGTGCAAGAATTTGAAACGTATTCAGACCTGCCGGCGCGAAAGAAAAAACAGGATGAGATTGCTGAAGTTGGTTTGAACTTCAAACTGATGTCACGGTACACATCGTTTGTCGCAATCGATGACGTTGTCTTTACCGGCACTGAAGCGCCGAAGAAAGTCGAGGTTCCGGTTGAGGCGCTGCCAGGATCGATTCCGTCGGAAATCACAGAGACCGTGACCGTCACCGGTGAGTTCATTCAAACAGAAGCCGCTACGGTAAATTCAACAATCACGGGCCGGTCGATTGTGGAATTACCGTTACATGGGAGAAGCGCATTAAGTCTGGTCACACTGTCGCCTGGCGTTGTTCCCGCGACTACCAATCCTGCGGTCGAACGTTATCAAACCCAGATTGCAGTCAATGGCCAACCACCCACCTCCAACGGATTCACTGTTGATGGCGCCAATGTGAACTTCGGTATCACGCCGGGCGGTGAATCCCCTGGGGTCTCCGCTGCGGGTAACATTCCGGCGCTCACTGCGAGTGGCGGTGCAAACTCGTTAGCATCATTCGATTCAATTCAGGAACTCAATATCGAGACTGTGGCACTCAAACCTGAATACGGCCGTGTCGCAGGCGCGCAGGTTGAGGTGACCACCCGTTCCGGATCGAACAGTTTTCATGGTTCTCTGTTCCACTTCTTTGGTAACGACGCGCTTGATGCGAATGACTGGTTTGCTAACAGTCGTGGTCTGAAACAGCCGCCTCGGAGATTGAACACTTTCGGAGGAACGTTTGGTGGGCCAATCAAACGCGACCACACATTTTTCTTTGCTTCGTACGAAGGCATGCGTCTTCGTCAACCAATGGTGGGCATCACTGACGTACCTTCCTTAACCGCGCGAGCGAATGCGCCTGTTGAACTTCGCTCGTTTCTCAATGCGTTTCCGCTTCCGACTGGGAATGTGAGGCCGGATGGCTTCGCTGAGTTTGCGTCGAGTTTTGCGAATCCGGCCCGGCATGACGTTGGTAGTATTAGGGTCGATCACTCGTTAACTAATATGACGATGCTTGGTGGGCGCTACACCTTTGCGGATTCCGATGCTACACAACGTGGACCACGTGGTTTCTCACTAAATACTACCAACCGGATCGACAGCCGGTCGCAAATGGTGAGTGGGTCGCTGACCCACAGCTTCTCGCCAAACATTGTTCTCGATTTGCGTGCGAATTACAGTCGTGTGCGTGTTGACAGTGCCTATCGATTGGATGAGTTTGGCGGTGCTGCTGTTCCGGCGCCGTTCTCTTCCTCAGCTTTTACATTTGATCTTAATTCGCGGAATGCCGCGTGGATGAGTGGCAGTGAGGAGTCGAATCTGCAGCGTCAGTTCAATCTAATTGGATCGGTTTCCATCCTTAAAGGAAATCATTCATACCGATTTGGCGGTGATTTTCGACGGCTCTCACCTGTGATCGACTTGCGCGCTTCGGAAGAAAACGTGCTTTTCGATGGCATGGACCAGGCGCTGACAGGAGTCGCAACTCGGATCAATCAACTCCGCTTCGGCGATCGCCAGAATCCAGTGTTCAAGAGTCTTTCGCTCTACGCACAGGATGAGTGGAGACAGTCTAAACGGCTGACATTAACGTACGGCGTGCGCTGGGAACTTGCACCTCCACCATCGATCGACGAAGCGTTAGCAGTGAACCAGGTCGATGATCCGGCCAATCTCAAACTCGCGCGGCAAGGAAGTTCACTGTGGAATACAACGTTCCTGAACTTTGCGCCGCGCGCAAGCTTTGCTTATAAAATTTCTGACGACACGGTCTTACGTGGCGGTGTAGGTATCCTCTACGACCTCAGTCAGGATCGCTCAGGCGACATAGTTGCGAACTCGATCCCGTTCGTGTCGGGCCCTTCCAGTGGCCTGCCATTATTGGCACTTGATCCGCAGTTGAAGCTTCCATACGTGATTAATTGGAATGTTTCGCTGCAAAGAAGTCTGGGAAGCGCACACAATATTTCCGCCACTTACCTCGGCTCGTCAGGAAAGAGACTATTTCACACCGAAACTCTTCTGAATCAGAACCCGGATTTTAGCTTTCTTCGATTAACCACCAATCGTGGTAATTCCGACTATCGTGCTTTGCAGTTTAAGTTTGACCGCCGCCCAAGCGATGGCCTTACAGTTCTCGCTTCTTACACGTTAGCAGAATCACTCGACAACGTGAGTGAGGACTCGGTGCGACGAGCGTTCATGACCAGCAGCGATCCGGCTTTCGATCGTGGTCCATCTGACTTCGACGTCCGGCACCAGCTTACCGGGCTGGTTTCCTACGAGTTGCCGGCGGCAGTGTCACACGGTTTTGGAAACAAACTTTCACGCAACTGGGCTCTGGACTCGATCTTCAACGCTCGCTCTGCAAGACCGTTGAATGTTGTGTATATGGTTCCGACTGCGTTTGGAGTTGCGTATCTGCGTCCGGATGTGAGTGGTAATTCCCTGTACCTTTCCGATTCGTTGGTTGCGGGCGGGCGACGACTGAATCCTGCGGCGTTTGTCGTTCCAGAAGCTTTGCAGCAGGGCAATTTGTCGCGCAACAGTTTGCGAGGTTTTCCGCTTTACCAGGTTGACCTGGCATTACGGCGGAAGTTCAACTTCTCTGAGGCGGTGGCGTTGCAGATACAGGCCGACGCGTTCAATGTTTTCAATCACGCGAATTTTGAAGATCCGTTGGGGAATGATCTCGTTGTTGGAAACGGCGCGAATCTGGCGTTTGGTCAATCAACCGCGATGAGTGGGCGGAGTCTTTCGGGCGGCGGGTTCCCATCGTTCTACGGTTTCGGCGGCCCACGCACGATGCGATTCTCCGTGAAGTTGCTGTTCTAACGGTTTTATCCACAGATTACGCAGATTCAGATCAATCTGTGGAATCTGTGGATACACCATCCGGAAAACGATCGCGCACGAGATTCAACTCGATCCCGTGTTCCAGCCACGCCTTTAGACCCGCCAGCACAAAGGTGAATCCTTCCGTAGAATCCAACGCCTTCTTGACTGCCTCCTCGGGTGTGCCGCCAAATCCGGAGTTACTAATACTCACAAACGTTGTGTTATCAGGCCGCGCAGTAAACACCCACTCGATCGTGCTCGGGTCCTCGTAGGCGTCCCACTCAACCACAATGCGCTGGTTCTGTTCGACTTCTTTCACTCTCACAGGCACGGAAAAGTTATACATTTCCCAATCCCAATGAACTTCCTTGCCTGCCTCCAGTCGCGCGCTGCCTTTGGTGAACCAGAACCGCGAAGTAATCGCAGGATCGATGAACGCCTCGAAAACCTCCGCCACCGGCCGGCGAATCAGCATTTCAGTCTTTGCTACTGGTTCCATTATCAACTCCCTTCATAATTTACCCCGGCGCCACGGTTTAGGCTAGAATACGCACGTACACACCCCTTAGTCGTGGGATTTGGGCGGGCAGCATGAACCGCTCGCGAGAAAACTCGTATTGGCTATTCATGACTGACTCTGACGACCCGACAGGCAAGCTCAAGGAAGAGCAAGCCGCAAAAAAGAAGCGCGAGGAAGCTTTACCCGAACGCATCCTGCGTCGCGTGCTCGAAGGTATGGGCAGCGTCGTCGACCGCAGACTCGGTCGCACCGTCGAACCTCGCAGCGGACTCACCACATCGAAGCTCATCGAACGAATGAAGAAGCTGATCGATGAGCGCGTCAGAGACGAAGGCAGGAAAGGCCGCATCGCGCCTCATCATCTCGTGCTCAAAGTCGAATGGGGCACGCATTCCGAAGCGCCACCCGAGATTCTTAACGATCTCAAAAATGAAGTTCTCGCCGCCGCGATAGATCACATCAATGATCATCGTTACCGGACTCTCGCGCCTGTCGCCGTCGAAGCAGAAGTCGACATCTTCACGACCGGCATCTCGGTCGATCCAAACTTCGGCGAATTCGAAGAAGATCTGAGACGACAGGACGAAGAGGCGCGCGCGGCAAAGACCGGTGTGCCAATTCCCGGTGCTGCGCCGCCGATGCCCGATATTCAGGTGATTGCACGCGTGACCACTCCGAGTGGTACTCGTGAAGTGCCATTAATCTTCAAGCCCGGTGGCAAGCGACTCAACGTCGGACGCGCCGCCGATAACGAGTTAACACTGAACGATTCGAGCGTTTCAAAGATACATGCGGCGCTCTTAATGTCTTCCGAAGGCACACTCCTCGTCGCTGACACGGGCTCAACTAATGGAACTTATATCAACGGTCGTCGCATCACCTACGGTGAATCGCGACTAATTGAAGACGGCGACGTCGTCGGTTTCGGAGATGTGGAAGTACGCCTGCGCAAAAGTGAGTAGCGAAACTGGATGAACCTGGTCACAATACTTCTACTTCTCTTTCAAACTCCCACGCCCTCTCCTCTTCCGACTCCTCATGTGCTCGAAAGAACGCCTGCACTGCTCACGCTGATCTACGTCGGCGGCTTTGGTTTCATCATTCTGTTGCTGTTGCTTGGTCTCGTACGTAGTCGACGACAGACGGTCTCACCCATCCCTGAAGACCTTCCGAAAGCCGTCAGAAAACGACTCGGATCGACTTCGACAAATCGTGGTCTGAAGGCGCTGCGATGGTTATTCGTGTTGCTGTCAATCGGACTGTTTTCGTTTCACATTTACTGGGCGCATTACGCTGCCGAACAAAATGAAAAGTTTCAGGAGTTAAGTTACAAGGATCTGCGCGGGCGCCGTCTTTCCGAGTCGACACTGCGTGGTTGGATCTTCGATCGCAGTGGACGCGTGGACCAACCACTCGCGTATTACAAACGCGACTCGAGCGGCAA
>DASTVU010000184.1:0-2776 GCA_035758935.1 Pyrinomonadaceae bacterium
TAACCGCAACGATGTTTTCAACGTCGCGTGCAAGTCGCAGTGTTGTCTCCGCAGCGATATTCGATGACGTGCGTCCCGGAACGTTGTAGATCACGACCGGCAATCCGCTGACCGCTTCAGCGATCGCGCGAAAGTGTGCGTACAGACCTTCCTGTGTTGGCTTGTTGTAATAAGGAGCAACCGTGAGCACGCCGTCGACGCCAAGTTCGCGTGCGGCCTGGGAACGTCGAATCGTGACTGCCGTCGAGTTGCTGCCGGTTCCCGCAATCACCTTCGCCCGTCCGCGAGATAACTCAACAGTCGTGCGGATGACGAAGCTATTCTCTTCTTCAGTCATCGTGACGCTTTCGCCAGTGGTACCGCACGGCACGAGTATTCGGACTCCACCCGCAATCTGATATTCGATCAGATCGTGCAAACGTTTTTCGTCGACCGCGCCATCGGCGGCAAAAGGCGTAACGAGAGCCGTAGCACATCCACGAAGCCAGTCGAGTTGTAATGTCATGGTGACCTCCGATTAAGAATTTCCTCCATCACCTCGCCGAACTCAAACACTCCCGTTCGGCCAGAAATCCAATGCGCGGCAAGCAAAGCGCCGCTCGCGAATCCCTGTCGCGAGCGCGCAGTGTGAGTCAACAGCACCTGATCTGCTTCAGAATCGAAACCTACTCGATGTGTACCTGGAATGTAACCCGCGCGTGTCGATGAAGTCGGGATGTCGAGGTCAAGGTGTTCCGACATCAAGTCGCGCAGCTTCAAAGCTGTCCCGGAAGGCGCATCGCGTTTGCGGTTGTGATGCGACTCTTCAATGAACGGAGCATATCCATCAACCGCAGCAAAGAGCGCCGAGGCATGTTTCACAATCCGGTAGAAAACATTTACGCCGATGGAAAAGTTTGCGCCATAAACCATCGCGCCCGAGTGTTCGTTAACGATCTTTCTCGCCTCAGCCTCATGTTGCTTCCATCCGGTCGTGCCTTCAACAAGCGCCACCTTCGCACGGGCACAAGCTTCAATATTTTTCAAAACCGCATCGCCCACCGAAAAATCAACCGCGACATCATGCCCCGGCAGTTTTTCCGCCAGCGCCTCCTCCTTACTCGTGAACACAGCGCCAACCTCGTCGCCAGCCTTACGCGCCTCAGCGGCAACTAGCTGTCCCATCACTCCAAATCCAATCAGAGCTATTCTCATCCGTGTTCATCCGTGGCTAACTTTTTTGCTAGCCTCACGTATAGTTGGACAGATTCTTCAAGCTCACGTTTCGAAATCTTTTCATGATCCGTGTGCGCGTCGAGAATCGATCCTGGTCCAAGCAGCAACGGCTTTCCCCACTGCGAGAGGTACGGAACGTCAGTCGTGAAACGCACCACACACTCATGGAACCCGGAAACAGTAAACAACCGCACCGGATTATGCGCCGACGCATATTCAAGGCGCCCGCGCGTCCCAACCGCATCTTCCAGAACTCTTTTGACGTGCTCTATATCGATCCCGAGCCGAATTTGCAATTCCGCGCGCGCATGATCGGGAATCACGTTCGGACGTGTGCCGCCAATGAGCACTCCGATGTTGCATGTCGTCGTGCCAAAGAAGCTATCTTCGGGCCAATGACAACTGCGAATATCCTGCAGAATATCAAGCAGTTTTTCGATCGCTGACTCGCCGGCTTCCGGATACGCAGAATGTGCCGCGCGTCCTTCAGTCGTGATGAATACTCGGACAGATCCCTTCGTGCCCGTTGCCAAACGACTATCGGTCGGCTCGCCATTTATTAAGAACTGACATTCACCTGCCAGTGGGTGTTTGTTTGCCGCCTGTGCACCGTGACTGCTGAGCTCTTCATCAACAGTGAAGAGCAATCCAACATCATTCACACCACTGCTTCGCAAACGTTCTGCTGCAAAGATCTGCGCCGCAATGATCCCTTTCGCATCGCACGATCCACGTCCATAGATGAACTCATCATCCTCACTCGACTCGATGAACGGCGGCACGGTATCCATATGCGTCGAGAACACAATGCGCGGCGACTCTTCAGTAGTAGCAAGCACGTTGAATCGATCCGCTGCGATCTCCTGTTTCTCAACGCGGTAGCCAAGCCGGTCGAGATGATCCGAAAGATACTGCCCCACCACCAGCTCTTCGCCAGTGACGGACGGAATATCAATCAACTCCCTCGTCAACTCAAAAACATTCATGCTTCTGCTTTGTGCTCGATGTGCTTCTTTGTGGCGAAAAACTCTTCATGCAGTCTTGTGACCACTTCCCGCACTCGTTTTTCGTCGACCACAAAAGTGAAATTGATACTTGAAGCGCCCTGTGAGATCAAAGATACATTAATGTCGCTGATCGTGCTGAACGCCCGCGCGGCAACACCCGGAGTTCCTCTCAAACCCTCGCCAACAACACAGATGATAGCCTGTCTTTTTTCAACTTTTACCGTACCCAGTTGTTCCAGTTCCTCAACGATAGCCGGCAACGCGCCCGCTTCATCCAATGAAAGCGAAACGCTGACTTCCGAAGTTGTCACGACATCTACCACCGTGCGATGCCGGTCGAAAACTTCAAAAAGCGCGCGCAGAAAACCATATGCGCCAAGCATCCGTAACGAAGAAATCTGAATGACCGTGACACCGGTCTTGTGCGCGATTGCCTTGATTGTTCGCGGTGTTGTTTCGGTTAGTGGTCCAACTACGGTCCCCTGCGCTTCAGGCACACGCCAATTACAAATACGAACCGGAATGGCGCTCACAATAGCCGGGTGAATCGTTTT
>DASTVU010000185.1:0-3392 GCA_035758935.1 Pyrinomonadaceae bacterium
GGCTCGGATGAACTCGAAGGGGACTTCCAACTGGAAGTTGCTATCTGCAAGAATGCTGCCTCAGGTAGAACTGCCGCGTGGCCCTACCAACCGCTCAAGGTTCATGGGAAGTTTGCAGGGTTGAAAAGGCAAGGATGAAGGCGACGTGGAGAAATGACTTACAAGCCATCTTTCACGGTCCATCTATCGTGCGCAACCGAAATGATCTCTATCCTGCCCAGTCAACTAAAGTCCACTTTAAAGTCTGAATGCATCGGTCCGACGTTCCCGAGTCGATCCAGTTCATCTCAATCGGAAAGTATGAAGCGGCAATATCTCAATATTACAAAGACTCCAGCTTTGCGGGCATAAGACACGAGCCGCAGGCGAGTGCAGCACCATACGCAACACGTTCATTTAAGTAATTGCAGCGAACCGGCGAAGCCGGAGATGTCGCGCTCCTTTGCGCTGGTGACGCGGGTGGCTCGGCCAGACCCGATCTTCTCTACAAATACGTTAAGGCCTATAACATTCTCTAAAGCATGGCGATACGAGCTGTCCCCGTGACATCGATGCAAAAGATAATTCACAGCATTGTGCTTTGCGTTGTCGTGATTGTCGGACCTCCAGGTCGATTTGCTGTCGAGGCGTTGTCAGCGATTCTGACGGTGTCTCAATTAGAAACAAACGCGACAGAGCAACCGTTAGGAATTGACGACCGCAATCCGCGCTTTACCTGGTTGCTGCAGAGTAGCCAGCGTGGCATATCGCAAACAGCCTTTCGTGTCGTTGTCGCTTCACAACGAGATCTCGCACATCAAGGAAAGGGCGACGTCTGGGATTCTAAAAAGGTCTCATCATCCGACGCGTTCGTAGTTTACTCGGGTCCGGCGCTCAAATCGCGCACTCGTTATTACTGGAGTGTGCGGGTGTGGGCCAACGGCGCCATCGCAACCAGATGGTCCAGTCCTTCCTGGTTTGAGACCGCGCTCTTGAACACAGATGAGTGGAGAGGCCAGTGGATCGCGGGACCGCAACGTTCAGGTCCGGTGTCTCAAGCCGAAGGAATTGATGATGACGATCTGATTCGCAGAGCGGGCGAGTTTTGCCGTCCGGTATCCTGGCTGACTTCGGGATTCGCAGCGCAGCGCTTCAAGAACGATCAGGGTCAATGCCGAGAACTGCGGCCCACGCCAATGTTGCGTAAGTCGTTTCAACTTACAAAGCCGGTGGCAAATGCGCGCGTGTATTCGTCAGGGTTGGCCTACAACAATCTCACGATTAATGGTAAGGCCACTTCCGAAAGCGTACTTGATCCGGCATTCACGAATTACAGCAAGACTGTTCTTTACACAACGCATGACGTGACAGCGTCGCTGCGGCAGGGCGAAAACGTGTTGGCCGCGGAATTGGGGTCAGGACAATTCGACGCTTCCGCACGTTCGTGGGATTGGGGCTGGGAAAAAGCGGAATGGCGCATGTCGCCAGCTCTAAAACTTGATCTCTATATTACCTTTACAGATGGTTCAGAACAGCTTGTTAGTACCGATAGCTCGTGGCGGGTCAGTGTTGCTGGTCCAACGCGTTATGACAGCTACTATCTGGGCGAAACGTACGATGCTCGACGCGAAATTGCTGGTTGGAATCGACCCGGCTTCAATGATAGTTCGTGGAATGTCGCGCGTGTTGTGGATGGTCCAACCGGAATACCGCGCGCGCAAACCCAGGAGCCGATTCGCATCGTAAACGTGGTCCCGCCAGGGACGCGTTCCACGCCTGAGCCGGGGATAGTCGTTTACGATATTGGTCAGAATCTCACGGGTTGGGTCGAGATTAAAGTAAACGCTCCGGCGAGTACCGCAGTTGAGATCTTCTATTCCGAGAAGCTTGAGAAGAGCGGCAAAGCAACGACTGCAGGTAATGATCTGGTGTTCGGTCAACTGCAAACCGACTACTACATCGTTAAAGGGTCCGGCAACGAACTCTGGACACCGCGCTTCAGTTATAAAGGCTTTCAATATGTGCAACTCAGTGGCCCAAACGGACAGCCTCTCCCTAACAATGTTTCGGTTTCAGTTGAGCGAGTTCATCAAGCGCGAACGTCCCTGAGAGGCACCTCAGGTTTTAATACAGACAGTAAGATAATCAATCGCATACACAACAATACTGCGTGGGCCATCCAGAACAACATCCACGGCATAATCACCGATACGCCAGTTTATGAAAAGAATGGTTGGACCGGTGATGCTCAGTTGACCGCGGGCGCCGCCTCCACACTATTTGATACGGAGCGGCTCTACACGAAAATGTTTCAAGACATGGTAGATGCCCAAACCGAACAGGGTGAAGTTTCTCTGCTATCGCCGAGTAATAAGAACTACGGCTATGCCGGTAAACCTTTTTTCAAACCAACCGACTGCTGCGGCGCGACGCCGGCATGGGACGCATTTTGGTTCATCATTCCCTGGGAAAGCCATCGACGATACGGCGATGTTGCCGCACTCGAAAAGACTTATCCCTCGATGCAGAAGTATCTCGATAACTGGATTCCCCAATGGACCAACAGGGACGGCGATAGTTTCAGCTACACATTGACGTCGGGTCTGGGCGACTGGGTTGCGCCGCAAGGAGTTCCGACCCTCAATGCACTCGTTTCGACAGCCTATTACGCACATTTAACCGAGATCACGGCTAACGTCGCGCGAGTATTGGGTAAGACGCAGGATGCCGAGAGGTACAACGAACTCTTCAACCGAATTCGAAATGACTTCAATGCTCGCTTTTTATCGAATAAAGACATTTACCGTGAGAAAGATTCCGATTCGTTTGTTCAGACCGCGCAGATTCTCCCATTGGCATTTGGGCTCGTGCCGGAGTCCAAACGCAGTACCATTGCAGCCCGGCTTGCGGATGACATCATGAAAAGCCGCGGCGGTCATGCTTACGTCGGAGTACTGGGCGCTCGCTACGTTCTTCAGGTACTTAGCGAGACGGGACATCACGATGTCGCGTTTACTGTGGCCACGCAAACCACTGAGCCGAGTTGGGGCTATTGGATTGACATCGCTAAATTTACAGCTCTTGGCGAAAGTTGGCCTGCTGACACTCGTTCTCGCAATCACCACTTCTTCGGTTCCATCGTGCAATGGTTTTACGAAGATCTTGCGGGCATTCGGCCGCTGGAGCCGGGTTTCAAAAGGATAGAATTCAAGCCTCAAATTCCACACTCTGGCCTCAATAGAGTGTCAGCGTACTATGAGAGCGTGCGGGGAAGAGTGGTTGTCAATTGGCGGCGGACCGCAACCGGTTTGCAAGTCGACATAGGTGTTCCGCCGAATGCCACAGGTCGCGTTTACCTTCCCGTCACGAACTTAAAGGCGGTCACCGAAATTGGAAGTGGCAAGGTGATAGCG
>DASTVU010000186.1:0-12020 GCA_035758935.1 Pyrinomonadaceae bacterium
GCACCCGGCAAACCGGAACGCGGACGAGGCGGAATCTGGAAATCACCGCCGTCGATGTAAGCGTGTTGTACGGTCAACTCAGCGATCATCTCGCTGATCACGTAGTTGAGATCCGAACGATGGGCCACATACTTGAGCATGGGCCTGTATTGCTCGCGCAACGCCGTCCAATCGTAACCGTGCATGTTCGACACGTAGAACCAATCGCGATAACGACGCCAAACTTCATTGAAGATCTGGTTCCACTCTTCGACGGGCACGCGATCGACATACAGCCCGGTAGTCGCCACCGCCTTACGCGATCTCTCGCCCAGCGGTGTGGCATCGTAGAGGTTGTAACCAGGTCCCTGTCCGACCATGATCTTCGAGCCATCGTCCGAAAGAGCGTAGCCACGAATATCGTCAACCAGGTTCGTTTCCTTGCGATCCTTTATTGAATAGATCTTCAACGAAGGAGTGCGATCACCCTGGCGACCGTAATAACCAGCGCCACCGGTCACGTAAAGCAAGTGACCTGTTTTGACTGACAATCCGAAGTAGTTGTCAGCACCGAGTGGAACACGCGCAACGCGATTTGAAATACCGTCGAAATCGATATTCATCGTTGCCGGCGGTTTCGGTGCGGCTTCAGGCTTTGCTTCCGCAGGCTTGGGTTCAGCAGCAGGAGCCCCTTCGGCGGGTTTCTCAGCGGGCTTCTCAGCAGATGGCCCAGCCGGTTTCGGTGCATCATCCGTCTTTGAAACTGTTACCTCATCACTCTCCGGCGGAAACGGATGCTTGACGTCTTTACGCAACGCCATCGCATAGATATAAGTCGGACGATTGGTTGCGTAGTTAAACTCGATGTTCGAAAGCTGTGGCGCAAATTCTCTGTCACTCAGAAAGTAGAGATAGTTGCCAGATGGGTCCCACGCGGGATTGTAGGAGCTAAAGAAATCATCCGTGACGCGTCTGGTTTGACTGTCGTTCGCACTCCAAACAAACACTGACGCAAACTGATTCTGATTCGGCATCGTGAACGCGAGGAAGTTTCCGCGCGGCGACCATATATAGTCACGGATCTGACCACGGTACGAATCCGCAACTTCAACGATCTTGCGATCCGCGAGCGTGAGAACGTAGAGCTTGCCATCCTTGTCGCTGAATGCGAGTCGTTTGCCGTCGGGCGCCCACTCCGGTTGGTAACGCATCGCAGTGCCACCGGTCGTGATCTGCTCGGCAGGCTTAGAACCGTCCTGCGGCATGAGATAAATTTCTTCTTCACCGCTCCTGTCAGAGACAAACGCGATTTGCGAACCGTCAGGCGACCAGCTTGGCCACTTGTCGTGCGCGCCCGATGAATCAGTCAGATTTCGAGTCGGGCCTTTTTCGATCGGAGCCGTGAAGATGTCGCCACGAGCCGCGAATAAAGCGCGCTCGCCTTTTGGGCTAAGACCCCACGATTCGATCAAATTCGATGCTGACACGCGACTCGGCCGGCTCCAATTTCCTTCGGCTGGAACATTGATCGAAATCGGCGTGCTCTTCTTGCTGCGAGCGTCCATCACCACAAGCTCGCCGTTCAACTCGTAAACAATCTGGCCTTCGTTGTCTGAACTGGGCCAGCGCACGTCCCACGAGCGGCTGGTCGTGACCTGCGTTGTTCGGCCATTCGGTACGTTGTAAGCGTAGAGATTAAAGTGCCCATCACGATCCGAGTTGAAGTAGATAGTGTCTCCAATCCACATCGCGTCGCGAGTCGGTCTCGGACCTTCGGTAATACGCTTGGCAGCGTTGCTGCTCAGGTTGAAGATAAAGAGCTGATTCGCCTGACCGCCGCCGTATCGTTTTTCTGAACGGAAGTCGCGTGACTGCGGCGAGTAAACGATCTCGTCACCGTTGGGCGACAGGTCTCCGGAACCGGCTGTCGGCATCGGCATCGCAGTGGCGGCGCCGCCATCGATCGAAACTGTGAACAGCCGCGCGATCGGAAGTGACCACGAATCTCTCAGGGAACGAAAGATGATGCGCTTGCTGTCCTTCGTCCAACCAAACACCTGGTTGTCCCAACCCCAGCGTGGCGCGAGCGGCCCGCGTGCCGGATAAAACGTCAGTTGGCGCGGCTCGCCTCCGGAGGTGGGGACGACGTAGATCTGTTCGTCACCGTCGTACTGGCCGGTAAAGGCGACCCACTTTCCGTCAGGGGAAAACTTCCCAAACACTTCGACGCCTGGGTGCGAAGTCAAACGGGCGGCAGACCCACCGCTGGAGGGCGCCGTCCACAGGTCACCGGCGTAAGTGAAAACGACGCGATCGCCCCGAATATCGGGAAATCGCAGGAGCTTTGTTTGGGAATAAGCTGTGGTGGTAAGGACAAAAATGCCAGCGAGGGCTAAAAGACTCTTAGTAAACAAAGGGGAATCCTCCTTCATTGCCGATTTCCAATTGCCAATTGCCGATTTAAGACACTTATCTCCGGGTCCCACCAATCGGCAATCGGCAATCGACAATTGGCAATAGACTACTTCCGATTTTTGAATGCATCATTCAGTTCTGTATGCCTACTGGATAACACCACCGAACGGCCATCTATTAACAAATATCGTATGCGGGTACGAATTTCGAGCAAATCGCCGTCGGTAACGACCAAATTGGCCATCTTGCCGACTTCGATCGACCCTAAACGGTCCGCGACGTTCAGTATTTGAGCAGGATAGAGCGTGACTGCCTTCACTGCATCGGCCTTCGACAGCCCGAAAGCCGCTGCCATTCCGGCGTATTGCGCCAGATTTCGCACTTCCGGACCGGCATCACCAGTGGAAATGCAGAAACGTACGCCGGCCTGCTGAAGTTTCGCTGCATTTTCGTAAAGTGAGTCGTAAGCGTCGTCCTCGCGTTGAGGCAGCGAGAAAACGCCCGTCAGAATTACGGGAACATTCTTTTCTTTCAGAAGGTTGACTACCTTCCAGGCATCGTTGCCGCCAAGAATGATTGGTTTCAACTTCATCTCATCAGCAAAACGTAGCGCACCACGAATCTCAGCTTCACGGTCGGCACGGAAAATCACGGGCTGTTGACCACGAACGTAAGGCACAAGTGGTTCGAGAACGACGTTGCGATCCGGGCGCGGCAACGACTTGTCTTTCGCATATGCGTCCTGCGCGCGGCCGTATGCTTCGGCGTCGCGAAGCATCTTGCGAATCTGATCGACCTGACGCTCGTTTGCGGTCAACGTGTCGGCAAGGTTTGCAGGTTGTTGAAATCCGCCGAAGCCACCACCTCCGCCGCCGAGGCGTGGATAGTTGATGACGAGTGCGACCTGGGGAACTACCGCCATCTCTTTCGGTGCGGTGCCGAGCAGGTTGATCAGCGCCGCCTGCCCGGAAATCAGGCCGCCCGTCGGCGCGGTCAGCGTGCTGGTTATTCCTTCAACACGAGTGACGGCGATGTGTGCGCTGTGCGGATTGACGGCGATGATTGCCTTTGCGTTCGGGTTGAGATCGCCGACTTCGGATAGATCGACGGTGCCATTCGCGCCTTGTGGAACTTCAACGAGACCCATATTTGTGCCGGCGTCGATCATGCCCGGGTAAACTGACAAACCAGCGCCGTCGATAGTTTGCGCACCGGCAGGAACGGAGACATTCGCGCCGACGGCTTCGATCTTTCCATCACGAATCACGATCGTGCCTCGTTCGATGTCTGGACCACTGACAGTGACGATCTTCGCGTTGCGAATCGCGATCGTGCCTCGCGGCGGGGTCACGCCATCCTGCGTCGTTGGATTGCCGATCTGCTGCGCGAATAACGAAGTCGCGCAAATCACTAATACAAGTAACGTCCTCATACTCACTCCAGTTTTGGGCCACAGATAAACGCGGATTAAAAATCGGATTTTTATCCGTGGCATCTGTGGTTAAGGCTTTTCGACTTCCATATCATCGTCTTCGTGCTTGCTCGGACGACGACGAGGGGTTTGCGGCGATGGTCCTTGAGTTCGCGGTCGATTCGGCTCAGCTTGCTCGAGTGCCGCACGTTCCTTCGCGAGTTCCGGTCGTCGCGCAAGATCCTTTTCACGATCGAAGAAAACTTCGCCGTCGACGAACGTGGTATCAACTCGCGAATAGACACTGAACGGATGTCCATTCCAGATCGCGATGTCAGCGTCCTTGCCGACGTCGATCGATCCAACTCGCTCCTGAATACCCAGTTGAATCGCAGGATTAAGTGTCACAAGCTTGAGCGCCTGCTCTTCCGTCAGATCACCCCAATGCATCGCCTTGGCAGCTTCGATATTCAAACGGCGCGCTCTTTCGTCAGAGTCGGAATTCATCGAGACAACAACTCCCGCACGAGTCATGATTGCTGCGTTGTAGGGAATCGCGTCATAAGCTTCAATCTTGTAGCCCCAGGAATCAGCAAAGATTGACGCTCCGGCGCCGTGCGCGGCGATCTCTTTTGCGACTTTGTAACCCTCGAGCACGTGCTGGAAAGTCTTGATCTTGAAACCAAACTCATCCGCAAGACTGATCAGCATCAGAATCTCACTCGCGATGTAACAGTGCGCGTGAACGTAGCGTTTGCCTTCGAGAATCTCGACGAGTGGTTCGAGTTGGAGATCTCTGCGAGGCGGAATCAGGTTCTTTTCTCTCTTCGAGGCTTCACGATATTCATCCCAGGCGCGCTTGTAATCGCGCGCGCGTGTGAATGCATCACGAATGACTTCTTCGACGCCCATGCGCGTGTTTGGATAACGCCGCGTGACGCCCGGTTGATTCGGTTGACTCGACCGCTTCACGTTCTCGCCGAGCGCGAATTTGATTCCCGGCATCGCTCCCGGAAACAAGAACTCGCCGGCCGGACGTCCGTACTTGATCTTCACGACTGTGTTCAATCCGCCAATCGGGTTCGCCGAACCGTGCAACAGGTTGAGAGTTGTCACCCCACCTGCAAGCTCGCGATAAAGATCGACGTCAGTCGGATTCAGCATGTCTTCCGTTCGCACCATCGACGTAACGGCGAGCGTGCCTTCGTTGATGGTGTCAAGCATCGAGTGTGAATGGCAGTCGATGATGCCGGGCATGACGTATTTGCCTGTGCCATCGATTACGCGCGCATTTGCAGACGCGTTGAGATTCTTGCCAATGGCGGCGATCTTGCCGTTGCGCAAGAGCACATCGGTGTTCTGCAGCGTGCCACGCGTAACGGTGAGCACTGTCGCGTTGCGAATCAGCGTCTCGGGCGCGGCCGGTCGCTGCGCGCGTGCGGCGTTAATCGGCAACGTTGTGACTATTGCTAAAAAGAGGAGTTCAGAAATGACTCGTTTCATATTTGCCTCTTAGTTGGTGTATGCGCCACCTTGGCGCTCATTCAATTCGGTTGTCCTGAGCGCGTGGCCGTGAAAGTTCCGGGTGCTGAACCGACAATCGCAACGTTGCCGCGGATTTCGTTGTTCGCGAGCCGGCCGGTGAAGGTTGCTTCCTTCGTTTGTCCTTCAACATTCACCGAAACAGTGAACCGTACCTCACCCGTATTCGACGCCGATGCATTCGAAATCTCACCCGCACCGAGTGGTCCGGAGATCGAGCCACTCAAGCGCTCACCTTCCTGCTGCAAGGTCAACGTAATCGACTGATCAGCCTGGCCCTCGAGTTTGATGTTGACTGTCCATGTCCCACTCACACTGCTGCGACCGGCACCAGGACCACCCGCAGCCGCCGGTCTAAGATCAACAGGTCGACCATCGATGAACACATTAGTCACGCGACTGTTGCGATCGAAAAGATCGCCACGCGTAACTGTCAAGTTCGCGATCTTGCCAACTTCGATCGATCCGAGTTGATCCTGAACACCAAGGATCTGAGACGGCCAAATCGTAAACGCACGCACCGCATCCGCGACTTGAAGTCCGTTCTCAATCGTAGTTCTCGCATTGCCCAGCAGTTCAGAGATGTTGTTCATCGAGCCCGACTGAAACGCAAAGCGAACTCCCGCCTTTGCGAGCTTGGCTGCTGTCTGTTGTGCTTCGACACGCTCACGCAGAACACGCAACGGTTCGGGATCAGCTTCGGGAAGTGCCGCAGTCGTGCGTCTCGGGAGATTAAGCGAAAGCAGCACAGGCACATTTTGCTTCGCAAGGCGATCGGCAACTCGATCAGCCTCACGCCCACCGGCAATTATCAATTTGAGTTTGAACTCAGCGCCGAGATCCAAAGCGCGCGATATCTCGCGTTCGCTGTTGGCCAGCATCACCACCGGCATTCGTCCGTCAATTACAGGAATCAGCGCCGCGAGCGAGCGATCAGTTTCAGGACGTCGCGTTCCGCGTGGGGCACGTTCGTAAACCTGAAGTGAGTCGCGATAGCGCTGGGCGTCCAGCATCATCTGCCGCAAAGCTGCAAACACGCCGAGGAGTGATCCCGGATACTGGCCGGTACGCAGCGGAGTGAAACCAACATGCATCGCGACCGGCGAACGCACGATCATCTGCTGCGGACTTTCTCCAGCGAGATTGATCAAGGCTGATTGGCCCATCCAGATCCCTGAACGCGGCGACGTCAAGGCTGTCGTGATGCCGATATTGCGCGACGACTCGATTTCGTTGCCACCGGGACGGATCACATCTTCAACCATCACCTCCGGCTGCAATCCAACCGGTTGCGTTGAATTCGGACCAGCGGCGGGTCGTTGCTGCTGTTGCAGCAAAAAGAAACCACCGCCACCACCGCCGCCCGGAGAAGGCGAAGGCGCGGCTTCCGGTAATGCAAGATTCGTGTATGAATCGATGAGACCCGGATAAACGGTTAGTCCGGTGCCGTCGATAACGCGAGCATCGGAGGGCGCGGTAACGTTTGCCCCGGCAGCGGCAATCAAGCCGTTACGAATCACAACGGTGCCGCGCTCGATCACCGGCCCTGACACCGTGACGATGCGTGCGTTTGTGATCGCATAAGTGTCGATTGCGCTGCGCTGAGCGTTGCTTGCGCCGGCGAAGAGAAACAACAAGGCTGACGCGACAACTAGACGCGAACGGATTTTTGGCATAGGTAACCAAATCCCCATTATTCAGATTTGTAACAAAACTTCGTTTGAGGAAAGAGAAAGGAAAGCTTAGCGTAAGAATAGTCCGTGAGGGAAGTGGAGAGCCACGGGTGAACACGGATGAACACGGATTTTTTTATCTGTGTCCATCCGTGTAATCTGTGGCTACTTATTGGCGTTAGCTTTTGGCGCGTTCGCGTTCGCGGCTTGAACCTTCAGCTGGTTCTTGACCCCGGTCACACCTTCAACAGTTTTTACAACTGCTTCGGCACGAGTTTTCTGAGCGGCACTCGCCACTGTGCCTGTCAGCGTCACGACACCTTTGTCGACGTCGACGTTGATCGTCGAGTCGCGCAGATCATCCGCGGCTGCGAGATCGAAGCGCGTCTTCACCCAAAGCCAGCCGTCGTTTAAACCGGTACCGACTGTGCGGCCCGATTCTTTTGCCTCGCGAGAGTATCGTTCCTTCTCTCTTTCATACTCTTCGCGGGTTGGAGCTCTTCGATTGTCATTCGCCGAAGTTACCGGCGTCGAAACAGGCGTGACGGTTGCTACAGCGTTGGCGTTAGCGTTTGCGTTTACCGTTCTATTATTGTTCGCGGTGTTGTCACATCCCGTAATCAATACTAAGAGTGCTCCTAATAACAGGAACCCCTCGATTCTGCGTCTCATCTTTGCGAAATCCTCCTTACACTGAACAGACAATTAGTTTGGAAAACATACGTCTGGTGCAATAGGGAGCAAACGGTGGGCCAAGAATCAGGGAAAGGAGCAAACTACCACTTAACAGATCCTTCTTTTGTTGTGTCGATTTCCGCAACCTTTGGTACGTCACCGAACAGAAAACCTTTGATGTTGTCGAAAAGGAAATTCTGGGCGTCGGGACTGGTGAGATCCAGGCCGTAGTGATTGATGATCTGGGTTTGCTTTTGCAGCCATCCACTCCAACACGGTTGGCAAATCTCGGTAGCGATACGTTGGCCAAGAGCGTTGGGGAAGGGTGCAAATCCGAGCGCCGGACGCTTCTCGCCACAGTGTGTGCATTTGATTGTGTCTGCCATTTCTATCCTCCTTGATTCTGTGCAGCGCGAATCGCCGCAATATTATCATCGTCCTTCGGCTTGAATAAGCCGATCGGCCGCACGTCGCTGTAGCGCAAAATTCCTTTCGCATCGATTACAAATACGGCACGCGCCACGCGCCCGGGAATCAACGACCGCGCCCCATAAAGACGTGAGACAGCGCCGTCAGAATCCGACAGCAGTCGCAACGGCAACTCGTGATGCGCTGCAAAATTCTTGTGCGACTCGATCGAATCGGAAGAGATGCCGACAACTTCAGCTCCCGTTGCGAGATAGTCATCCCAACGATCGCGTAGCGAACACATCTGCCGGGTACACACCGGCGTCTCATCACCCGGATAGAAAAGCAGCACTACGACTTTGCCGCGATGATCGGAGAGGCGCCACGACTCACCGTTTCCATCTTTCAACGAGAAGTCGGGCGCCGGCGTGTTGATAGCAGCGTTATTACTCATCACTCCATCAGCCCCGCAAGAATGTTCAGGGCTTCCTCGATCTCTTCATCTGTGTTGAAGAAATGCGGCGACATGCGCAGGCCGGCTTCCGGTCGCCAATCCACGAAGACCCTCTGCTCGGCTAAACGTTCCACCATGACCGATGCGTTCTCAACGCCGATCATCACCGATCCGCCGCGCTGGTTTTTATTGAGCGGCGTATTAATTGTCCAGCCTCGGGTCGCTGCAAAATCTATCATCAACTGTGTTCGACGCTGCGATTCCGCGGCAATGTCTGCAACGCCGACGGCTTCGATAATCTCGAGTCCGGGGATGGCAGAATAGAGGGCTGGAATACTCGGCGTTCCCTGTGCAAAGCGCCGGACCGATTTCGCATAACGCATGGGCGCACGGGCAAAGTCGAATGGCGAATCGTGAGCGACCCAGCCGGTTAGTCTTGGTCGCAGATCTCTTTGCAAGTCAGGACGCACGTACAAATACCCGCATGATGGACCACCGCAAAGCCACTTGATAGTGCCGCCGATGAGAAAGTCGACATTCCAGTCAATAGCATTCAGTTGCATCACACCAGCAGACTGGTAGACGTCCAACAGCACGAGCGCACCTTTTGCGTGCGCGTGTTCGGCGATTGCCTGCGCGTCAACGCGATATGAACTGCAGTAGGACGTGTGTGAAAGCGCGACGAGACAGGTCTCACTATCAATGGCGTTCAGGATTTTCTCAAGTGGCACAGAAATCCCGTCGTTTGATGGCACTACTTCAATTCGCGCACCGATTTGTCGTTGCCCGTCCCAAAAATAGTCCATCGAGGGAAAGTCGAGTGCTGTCGTCACCACTTTCTTGCGAGCGCCGCTCTTGAAATCGAAGCATGAAGCGACTGTGGCGAGTGCGAGTGATGCGTTTGGCTGGATCTGGACTGAGCCGGGCGCGCCACCGAGAATGCGCGCGATCCGATCGCCGGCACGTTGCGACAGTTCCCACCAGCTCGTGGCCCACGCATCTTCGCTCGTGTGGTGTTCCCAGGCGTCGATGAACGCGAGCATCGATTCACGCGCCGCGCGAGGCACCGGCCCGAGGCTGTGACTGAGCAGATGTATGCCCGATGCCAGGGTTGGGAATTCGTTACGATGCCTGTGTTCGATCATCGTTAGTAGACAGGATTTGCCCAGATTTCAAGATGAACAGGATTCAAAAATCTTTTCCATCTTGTTAAATCCTGTAATCCTGTAAAACTTTTTCCAGAGCGAGCGGATCTTTAGCGACTCCTTCAAGCACGCCCTTGGCCTCATCTCCAATGGGCGGATCGTGTCGTTCCTCACGAATCGCCGTCAGGATCTCCGCCGCTACAAACTCCTTCGTCATCTTCGGAACGTCGGCGCCCTTACTCATATCGGTATCAATCGTCGTTGGCATTACTGTAATGACACGAACACCATGCTCAGCCAGATAGGCTCGCAGCGCCTGGCCCACCGACAGCAGCGCCGCCTTTGTCGCGCAGTACGTTCCGACGATCGGCAAATTGCTCTTCGCAAAAGCCGTTCCCACATTGACGATCATTCCATCGCGTTTCGCGATCATCCCCGGTGCGATCGCTCGTGTCACTCGCAGCACACCAAGATAGTTAACAGCTATCTCTTCCTGAATTGTGGCAAAATCCATCGTCAATGGATTTCCGAAACCCGCAATTCCGGCGTTGTTGATCAGAATATCAATCGGACCGAACTCCTCTAATACTCCAACATCTTTGCCACTCGTCACGTCCAATCGTACAGGAGTGACACCCGCCAACTTGAGGGCCTGTCGATCTTCACGCTTGCGAGCACCCGCGAGCACTTCACCAGCTCCCGCATCAACAAACGCCGTAACCAGTGCGCGACCCAATCCGCGACTAGCGCCCGTCACAAGTACTCGTTTTCCTTCAATCTCCATGCGCGCCAACTTTCGCAGCGTCATTGCCGCGCTGCATGCGAGCGAGTTGATATAGTCCCGCTCCAACCACACCCCAAACGACGATCAGTTCAATGCTCGTCAACGACTGCCTGCTAATCCGCTCAGCCAGCGTTTGCGTTCCCAAAACTTCCACATCCTGACGCAACTGAATCAGAATCATCACACCCATCGACAATAGCGAGACGATTGCTGCGGCCTGCTGCACACGATGCGGCAGACTAATCTTAATCTCGCTCGCAAGGGGCGGATTCAACCGGGGGAGGAACAGGAATACTAAACTGTGAATGAAATAAAGCACGACGAGGGCAAAGACTGCAACATTCAACGCGAGTGCAAGCTGTCCGCTGATCAGCAACACCGCGCAACAAACGAGCGTCAAAGTTAATCCCCTGATCGGAGTAGCGGTTGCTTTATTGATGAAACCAAGCCAGCGTGGCGCCAGACCGTCTTCAACAAACATGATTGCAAGGCGCGAAGGAACGAAGATCGTGCCGTTGAGCGCAGTCATGATCGCGGCGATCGCGCCAATCGTCACAAACATCGCGGCGCCCTCAGACAGATAGATCGAAGCGACTTCAGCCATCGGCGCGTTGCTCGCCTGCAAGCGTCCGCCCGGCAACACGCCAAACGAAACGATCGATGTAAACACATAGATGAGCGCCGTGATCGTGATTCCTTTCAATAGAATCTTCGGCAAACGGTGCGTGCTGTCTTTCACTTCACCCGCCGTTTGCGCGATCGATTCGAAGCCGGCGTAGGCAAAAAATAGAGGCAGCAGACTCGCACCAAATCCACCCGGTCCGTGCGTGAAGAACGGCGTGTAGTTTGCCGTGTCCAGCACAAACAAACCGGGCACGATAAGCACGAGCAACGCTAAACACTTCAACGCTGAAAGCGTGACCTGGAAACGACCAAACCAGCGAATGCCGATGACGTGAATCAAATAAAAGACAACGAGCGCGAGCAGCGCGAGCGGCAAGCGATAACGTGTGTCGATGCGATTACCGCTGAGAGCGATCAGATAGCCGGCCATCGCATTCGCGAGATACGCGCCGGCGCCGATGTAAGAAATGATCTTGAGCCACGCGCCGACGTATGCGAGCCGATAACCGTTCAACGTTCGCGAGATGTGCAGATACTCACCACCCGGCTCGCGTCCAAGCGGGGTCGATAAGTAAGCGGCGTAAGGGATCGAGGTCGCTAGAATCGCGGGCGTCAGGACGATGTAACCGAGAATCACGCTTGGACCAGTCAGAGCCCACGCCTGGCTCGTGACCTGAAAGATGCCTGCGCCGATGAGGATGCCGATGAGCGCGGCGTACGATTCGAGCGTTCCCAGATCGCGACGGAGCCGAGAGGTAGGTTTCACAGAATTTTCATGATTTTCAGGATTGACATGATTCATCTTTTCCATCTTGTTCATCCTGTAATCCTGTCACCTATTCATCAACTCATTGGACGCCAACTTTGGATTAAGCACCTTCTCCGCACTTTCAACACCGGCCACCGGTAA
>DASTVU010000187.1:0-6144 GCA_035758935.1 Pyrinomonadaceae bacterium
GTCAGACTCCTCAAGCCGACCGCTTCGGTTTACATCTGTGGCGACTGGCGCAGTGCTACTGCAATCCAGCGAGTTGGTGAAAAATATTTCATCTCGCAGAACCGAATCACCTGGGAGCGGGAAAAAGGTCGTGGGGCGAAGTCCAACTGGAAGAGCTGCTCCGAAGACATCTGGTTTTTTACGGTTAGTGAAGATTATTACTTCAACGTCGATGCGGTGATGCTGAAACGGCAGGTCATCGCGCCTTATACCGATAGGAATGGCGCGCCAAAAGACTGGAGCGAATCAGAAAATGGGCGGTTCAGAGTCACTCATCCGTCAAATCTGTGGACAGATCTAACCGTTCCCTACTGGTCAATGCCGGAAAATACCGATCATCCGACTCAAAAACCTGAGAAATTGCTGGCTAAGATCATCCTCGCGAGCTCACGCGAAGGCGATCTCGTATTTGATCCATTTAACGGCTCCGGAACGTCGACCGTCGTGGCTAAAAAACTCGGCCGGCACTACCTCGGTGTTGAGGTTGACGAGAACTACAACTGCCTCGCGGCAAAGCGGCTCCATCTCGCCTCAACAGATCGAACAATCCAGGGATATATCGACGGTGTCTTCTGGGAACGCAACAGCAGGCGCTTTGCGAGAAAAAATCATGGACAAGATTAACAAGATTTGCATGATTTACAGGATGAATCCTGTAAATCCTGTTCATCTTCGTAATCCTGTCTGACATTCCCGTAAATCTCACGCGAGCTTGACGATCCGCCCTCAGGCCCCTATCATATCTTGTTTGAAAAATGCGGCCGGGGGCCGCCTATAGAGAGTGACGAAGAACTAATGAAACCAGGAATTCACCCAGAATACGTCGAAATTACCGTAAGCTGCGCTTGTGGCGAGTCCTTCAAAACTCGCTCGACCAAGAAAGGCGATCTGCACGTCGAAATTTGTTCGGCCTGCCATCCTTTCTTCACCGGAAAGCAGAAGCTGGTCGATACCGCAGGACGCGTCGATCGCTTCAACAAGCGCTATGGCAAGAAACCCGCTGCCGAAACGACAGCATCCGCACAGTAAGCTTATTCAACTTAATGCTTTTGAAAACACAGCATTAGCCACCCCGACCTTTTAACGCCGGCATGATTGGCCGGTCGCTTATCCTGCATCAAAGCACCAGCGACCGGCATAACATCGCCGGCATCATTGTTTTCGATTCACATTCAATACCTACTGCGATGAGTACACCAGAACGAGATCTAATTGTTGGCGGCCAGGCGGTCATCGAAGGCGTGATGATGCGCACTCCAAACGCCTATGCGATCGCCGTTCGCAAGGCAGACGGAACGATCGTTAATACCGCGGCGGTGCTTCCGAAGTGGAGCGACAAATACCCGTTGCTGAAACTGCCGGTCTTGCGCGGCGGAGCCGTTCTGGTTCAGTCGATGGGACTCGGCATCAAGGCATTGAACTATTCGGCCAACGAAGCCTTCGCAGAAGCTGAAGAAGCGAAAGCCGAAGAGGTAAAGGTGGCGCTTTCGCCGGCGGTGATCGAGGGCGAAGGTGATTTTGCAGGTTTGACTGGCGCGGTGCCCGGTCTCTTTCCTGTGCCCACGCAACCACGTTCACGCGATGAGCTGAAGAAAGGAACCACTGCCGCGGCAGCAGGTTCGATCATCTTCGCGTTGATCTTCAACGTGCTGCTCTTCGTCGCTGCTCCACTACTGCTCACGAATGCGCTCTTCATCGGCGCCGGCTGGGCAACTGCGCCGACAGCAACAACGAGCACTGCTCCGGCTCCCGCAGCACAAACTTCGACTCCACCTGCAGAAGCTGAAAACGAAACGTGGTACACGAGCGCATGGTCCACGGTACGAACATATCTGCATCCCGTACGTCCTTCAGTCGCCTTCAACCTGATCGACGGGCTAATTCGCATGACGTTCTTTCTGATCATGATCTTCAGCTTCTCGCTCATTAAGGACATTCGGCGCGTGTTTCAATATCACGGCGCCGAACACAAGACAGTCTTTACGTGGGAAGCTGGATTGCCACTGACGGTCGAAAACGCGCGACCACAACCGCGACAACACCCACGTTGTGGTACGAGCTTTCTGATGGTCGTAATGCTCGTCGCGATCGTGCTGTTTTCAATAATCAAGTTTGATTCGTTGTTGCTGAACTTCCTGATCCGCATCGCGCTGATGCCGGTTGTTGCTGGTCTCTCGTACGAAATCATTCGCCTTTCAGCGAAGAAAGAGAGCAGTTGGTTCTTTAAATTCATGACGCGACCGGGCGTGTGGCTGCAAAACATCACCACGCAGGAACCTGATGACAAGCAACTCGAAGTTGCCATCGAAGCGCTGAAGGAATCGCTGAAGCTGGAGCCGACAATGGCAGAACCGCAACCGGCGCCGCTTTCATGAGGTCTTATGTTAGATAAGCTGGAACAAATTGTTAGCCGCTATGAAGAGTTGACGCAGGAGCTTTCCTCACCCGAATTGCTCTCCAATCCTTCGGCGTATGGAAAGACCGCGAAACAACACCGCGCGCTTGAAGAAGTAGTACAAAAGTATCAGGCGTGGAAAGGCTTGAAAGCGGAGTTGGCGGACGCACGCGAGTTGATGGATACAGCCGACGACGAGGAAATGCGCGAGATGGCGCGTCTCGAACTCGAATCACTGCAAACTCGAATCGACAAAACCGATCAGGAGCTCAAACTCCTGCTAATTCCTACTGATCCGAATGACGAAAAGAACGTCATTCTCGAGATTAGAGCCGGCACCGGCGGTGACGAAGCCACTCTCTTTGCCGCTGAAATGGTGCGAATGTATTCGCGGTACGCGGAAAAGCAACGTTGGAAGTTTGAAGTCCTCGAAGCTTCCGAATCGGGTATCGGCGGGCTCAAGGAAGCGATCGTGTTGATCGAAGGAGACAAGGTCTATTCGAAGTTGAAACACGAATCGGGTGTTCATCGCGTGCAAAGAGTGCCGCAGACTGAAGCGAGTGGAAGAATTCACACATCGGCAATCACCGTCGCTGTGTTGCCGGAGGCTGAAGAAGTTGACGTGAAGATCGATGCGAAAGATTTGCGTATCGACACGTTCTGCTCGTCAGGTCCCGGGGGTCAGTCAGTCAACACTACTTACTCGGCCGTCCGCATCACGCACCTCCCGACGAACGTCGTGGTTTCAATGCAGGACGAGAAGTCGCAGATCAAAAACCGAGAGAAAGCAATGCGTGTTCTGCGTGCGCGCTTGCAGGAGCTCGAAGAGCAAAAGCAACACGACGCACTCGCCAGCGAGCGGCGTTCGATGGTTGGCTCCGGCGATCGCTCCGAAAAGATTCGTACTTACAACTTCAAAGAAAACCGTGTAACTGATCACCGCATCGGCCTAACGATTCACCAGCTTGACCTGGTGATGGAAGGCAATCTCGATCCTTTCATCGACGCGCTAGTGGCCCATTACCAGGCCGAGAAATTGAAGGCCGACGCAGTCGCTGCTTAGTACTTGGTGCTTGGTACTTTGTTCTTTGTTCTTTGTGCTTGGTAGAGTAGCTTGAGATTCTAAGAAACAAAGAACCAAGTACCAAGTACTAAGCCCAAAGATCTGAATCCAGAAATGCCCGTTGCTACAACCGTCCTCCTCATTCGTCACGGTCAGTCGAGAGGAAACGCTGAACGACGTTTTGGCGGGCACACTCCAACACCTCTCTCCGCTCGTGGTCGCAACCAGGCGCAGGCAACCGCACTTGCACTCAAATCAGAATCGTTAACAGCAATCTATTCGAGCGATCTGGCCAGGGCCATGGAAACGGCGCGGGCACTCTCAAAGGTAACGGGTCTGCACGTTCATGGCACGAGCGCCTTTCGCGAGCGCAGTGTCGGTGTTATGGAAGGTCTGACGTTTGAAGATGCAGCGCAACAGCATCCCGAACAGTACGCCGCTCTGCTTAGACGAGACTTCGAACACGTATTGGCCGGCGGTGAGAGTTATCGACAACTACTCGATCGAGCGGCTCAGAAACTGGACGAGATCATCGAAGAGAATCGTGGCGGCAAGATCGCGGTCTTCAGTCACACCGGAACAATCTGTATCCTCGCGCTCCACCTGATGGGCGCCCTCGACGCGCCCGAACTAAAACCCGTTTGGATCTCAACTGCTAATTGCGGCATCACACGATTTGAGCTTCGCAACGATGGTTTCGTTCGCGTGCTCACGATTAACGATACAAGTCATCTCTCAGGGGTTTAGGACTACTGCAATTGTGAGATCAACCGATTGGTCCACTCACAAATCGTTGTTATGTCTGCGGGTGTCAACTTCGAGTCAGAATGCATCGGCGTGTATGAGCTGAGCGGCATCTCACCCTTTTTAACCATCCGGCAAGTCTCGTCCAATAGCTCTCGCTGCTCGTTTTTGTCGTAGCTGCCCCACTCCGAAAAATTCATATGACTGCGACCATGATTCACGTGGTCGATCACAAACCACGACACCGGAGCGACGTGCGAATACCACGGCCAGCGAGTCTTGTTTGAATGACAATCATTACACGAACGATTGAAGATTTGCGCAACCGGCAGATCCACCTGCACGTGAGCTTCAAGCGCGTTTGAAGACTCACTCGTTGGATTCGTCTTCGCTGGTCTAATGAATTGCGCAATCGCAAACAGACAAACGCCTATTAGCAACAACCAACGAATAATCCTCTTAACGCTTCCCTTCTTCATTTTGTGCCTTATGTGCTTTTTGTGCCTTTTGTGGCTTATTTTGGAGCCATCTCTTTCAACCTTTGGCTCAACCCCTTCTTAGCTCTCCAGTACGTCTCCGCGATCTTTTTAGGCACAGCTTTACTAACACCCATCCACGTCAATTTAAGTTCATCACGCCAGAGCTCGAGCATCTTCTGGTCCAATTGCAGAATGCCCTCGCGAGTAACGCCCGCTGGCGGCGGATCCAAAGCAGCCATCTTCTCGTAAACGCGAACACGATCATCACCATCAACGCGAGTAAGCAGATGCCAAAGTGTTAGCGTATCTTTCGGACGGGCGTCATTTAGTATCAACATCAAAGCTGCACTTCGCGCAGCCGCATCCGGATCGAAATCAACCTTCTGTAGCTCGTTTCGGAAGAGTGGGGAAGAGTCTTCAAAGTAAGGCGTACCTGGTCCAATCCCGGGCCTCGTTTCGCAAGACGCTTCCGCGGGCACCATCGATTCACGATCCTTTAACTGCAACGCCACCCAACCCGACGTCACCTTCAACTTGCTTGCTCCCTGGTCGTCAACTTCAAGCGTATAAGCACAGCCGAGATCAGCCGCGACTGCCGATGGCGTATCGACAAAGAAAAGTCTTGGGGGCGCCCAGATGCGTGCACTCATCTTTCCGCGCGCGAGCTCCAGACGATGTTCGGTTGGCTGTGTCTCTACCAATCGTACGCGCGTGTTCTCATCGATATCGACATTTCCGATTGAGCCGACTGCGATCTGTGCCCGCGACTTTCCGTCTGTCTCTAACCATTCACCGCGAGCCAATTTTCCGTTGCTCGCGATTCCCTCTTTCCCAATCATTGGCGTTCCATCGAGTCTCGTCACTTGCCAGTACGGTGTCCCATCTACGACGGCGGGACCGGACCGCCTGTTGTACAACCACCACGCACCGAAGCTTGAAACCAGCAGCAGCACAGCAGCCGCTGCGACTCTCAATTGCCAGGACCAACCACTATTCGTCACGCGATTAATCTGTATAACCTGTGGACCAGTTTGCTTCGCTAGCAGAGGCTCAAGTTCACTCCAAAGATGATCCGGCGCCGAAACCTGCGGTAGTTGTTCGGCCAGTCTTATCCCCAGTTTGATCTCTTCAAATTTGGTTCGACACTTGATGCACGAAATAATATGTTCTGCAAACTGCTTCGACTCTTCGTTCGACAGTTCTCCATGACAATAAGCTGAAATATCTTTTGTTACGTGTCTAGAAAACATTAATGCTTCTCCGTAAAACCTCTACTCACCCCACGAGGCTGGATTGTTCAAGTGCACGAGTCGCTTCGCGAGTTGACTGTGACCACGATTCAGTCGCGAAGCTACAGTGCCTTTAGAACAACCCATCACAGTTGCAATCTCCTCGTACGACAACCCCTCGATGTACTTCAACAA
>DASTVU010000188.1:0-3629 GCA_035758935.1 Pyrinomonadaceae bacterium
CCGCTCGCTCACGGCGAACTAAACCATCTTGGTCTCACTTACGAGACCTACAAGCTGGCCCTTACATCGTCGCTGCTCGAATCTGTTCTGGGGAACAAGTTCGACGATGCAGTGCGGAACGCACTCGATAGCCCATCTGCCTGTGGCTATTGGCCGGGAAGAAATCTGCTGGGCGACGCGGGCGCGAATCAGTGGTGGCAGCGATCAGGTGTTGCAGGTTTCGCAGACGATGCCGCAGATCACTTCTGCCTGCCCGAGCGCTACACGGATTCATTCGGAAATGAAACGAGGCTTTCGTACGACGACAAATACGATCTCTTCATTCAATCAAGCACAGATGCTCTCGGAAATCAGACACGGATATTCACTGATCGCTTCGACTATCGGGTCCTCGCGCCAACCGAGCAGGAAGACATCAACGGCAACCGAACGGAACTGTTCTTTGACGCGCTCGGAATGGTGGTCGCTACTGCGATCAAAGGCAAAGGCGAGGAAGGTGACAACCTCGATGGCTACACTGACGAATTTGCGAATCCGGATCTGATCGAGACTCTCAGACATTTCAATCTGCCGCCGTTAACCGCCGCAGAGATGAACGAGCACTTCACACCAGTGCTCGCCGATGCAACGACTCGTTTCCTGTATCACTTCGGCGAAGAGATCAAAGACGGCAACGTTGTTTTCGCTTCCCGACCGTCTGGAGCCTGCACGATCGTGCGGGAGCAACACGTCGCGCAGCTCGCTCCGGATGCGAAGAGCCGGCTGCAAGTCAGTTTCGAGTGTTCGGATGGCAACGGTTCGGTGTTGTTGAAGCGCAATCAGGCCGAGCCGGAAACAGCGGGTGGCCCACTGCGCTGGATCGTGAACGGTAAGACCGTTCTTAACAACAAAGGCAAGCCGGTCAAACAATACGAACCATATTTCTCTCAACAATCAACGTGTCGTGCGGAAGGCGATACGCAGGAAGAAGTTGGCGTGACGCCGCTGATGTACTACGACGCTGTGGGTCGATTGGTACGCACCGAAATGCCCGACGGAACGTTCAGCCGCGTTGAATTCTCACCTTGGCACAGCAAGCAGTTCGACGCTAACGACACTGTCGTTGAAAGCCAGTGGTTCGCCGATCTCAATCCCCCTCCGCTTGAAACTCCATTGCCCCGCGATCCGATTACGGGACAATTGCAAGCTAATGCCGCACAACGAGCCGCCTGGCTCGCAGGACAACACTTCAATACACCGTCTGTCACGATCGTCGACAGTCTCGGGCGCGATATCGTCGCAATCGCACACAACCGTGTGAAAGATTCAAACGGTTCACATGTGTTTGGTGGTGACAATTATCGCGACGAGCGCTACTTCACATTCACGAAGCTCGATGCCGAGGGGAAGCCGCTCTGGATACGCGATGCTCGCGGCAATCTCGTGATGCAGTACATCACGCCAACCAAAGCCACGCGTTGGGCGGATGAGCCTAATGAAAACATACCTATCCGCAGTGTCCCGTGTTACGACATCGCCGGCAACCTACTCTTTCAACACAGCATGGACGCAGGCGATCGCTGGACGTTGCTTGACGCGGCAGGGAAGGCAGCATTCGCGTGGGATTTCAACCAACACCAAGACGACAACGGCACAGTAATGGACGAAGCGCGTCTGTTCTTTACTCGTTACGACGGGCTGCATCGCCCGATTGAGCAGTGGCTGACGACTGACAAGACAGCGCCGCAACTGATCGAGCGTTTTGCGTACGGCGAGATCCTGGCCGATGCCCAGGAACGAAATCTACGCGGCCAGCTTTACCAGCATCACGATCAGAGCGGGTTGAATCAGGTCCAGCGGGTCGACTTTAAAGGCAATCCAGTCGAGCTGCACCACCAACTCGCAAGCCAATACAGAGCGCCTGTCGTCGACTGGCAAGACAAATCAGAGACCGCACAGCTCGAGACGGATACGTTCATTCAGATCACCGAGTTTGATGCGCTCAACCGTTCGACGCGAATTTACAACTGGCATCGTGGTGACGGCAGTCGCGTAGCAGTCTACGAACCAACGTACAGCGAGCGAGGCCTGTTAGTCAGTGAAACGCTCGAGGTTGGCGCGACGAAGGTTCCCAAGAGCCATGAACCTTCCCGGAGTGGTCCAACGAACGCGATTGTAAATATTCGTTACAACGCGAAGGGCCAAAGAGAATCGGTCACAAACGGAAATCAGACCGTTACCACTTACGTTTACGATCCGCTAACGCTCCGTCTTGTCCGACTAAGAACAACGCGTCCTGTATTTGCGAAAAGCGGACTCTCACTTCTAAAGGATGCGAGCGTGGTCCAGGATCTCAGTTACACCTATGACCCTGTCGGAAACATCACCGAGATCCGCGACGACGCTTTCCAGCCAACCTTCTTCCAGAATCAGCAAGTGGACGCCGTAAGCCGTTACGTCTACGACGCAATTTACCGGATAACCGAGAGCACTGGCAGAGAGAATTTTTTGGCGAGTGGTGCACCACGGCAGTTTGAAGACGATCCGTTCCCGGTTCAGTTTCCAGTTTCGCAGGCGGATGCGTTACGCAATTACACGCAAACCTACAACTACGATTCGGTGGGCAATATCGAACAGATGAGACACGTGTCCATCAACCGATCATGGACGCGTCACTACGAGAACGCTTCCGATAGCAACCGCGTGCTCAGCACGTGGGAAGGCGCCAATCCAATCGGCGCCGTGGTTTATGGCTACGACGTTCATGGCAACACGCTGAATGTCGAGCGTGTCAGCCCGGAACAATCGATCCGGTGGGACTATCGCGACATGATTCGCGCCTTGAACCTGCTGGGAGGTGGCTGGGCTTACTACAACTACAACTCGGGCAAGCAACGCAGCCGCAAGGTGATCGAAAATCAGAACGGAGCGAAGCAGTCGGAGCGGATTTACCTCGGTGGCTTCGAGATCTATCGCCGCTACTCAGGCAGCAGAGTCGTCGAAGAGATTGAATCATTCCACCTCATGACCAGTGATCGTACGTTGCTGGTCGATGACGTTCTGCAGACGGACAACACCAGATTACCGATCGGCACTCTCTACCGTTATCAGTACAGCAATCACCTCGGCTCAGCCTGCGTTGAGCTCAATCAGCAAGCGGAAATCATTTCTTACGAGGAATACCACCCGTACGGCACGAGTGCGTATCGCGCTACGAGCAGAGATATTGAAGCCACACCGAAGCGATATCGCTATACAGGAATGGAGAGGGATGAAGAGAGCGGTCTGAATTATCACACCGCGCGATTTTATGCGCCGTGGCTGGCACGTTGGTTAAGTACCGATCCTCTCTGGCTGAAAGATGGTGTGAATCTGTATCGCTATGCTTCTAATCCATTGGGATACTCGGATCGCAGAGGTACAGAGATCGTAAAGGAAGACAATCCTGATGATTTTGACACCGTAAAAAAGAAGGCAGTTCAGGCGTGGAATAGCGGAACAGATGCGCGAGACCGCAAGAAACAGTTCGCCCTGGAGATCTATAAAAAGTACCCATTCGGCGTTTCAGGCAAGCACGCCTGGCAGCTCTGGGCGACGACCGGCATCCCCGTCGACGACATCTATAGCGTGGCTGAGAAATATGACAATAC
>DASTVU010000189.1:0-15354 GCA_035758935.1 Pyrinomonadaceae bacterium
CGCGTTTAGCCACGAAGAGCTCGAAGAGATCTCACGCATCGCTCGACGCATGGCGCGACGACTGGCGAAGAAGCCAAGCCGGCGCTGGCGTCCGGTGGCGCGCGGTCGCCGGGTAAATCTGCGGCGCTCGTTGCGTTTGTCATTAAAGACCGGCGGCGAATTGATTGATTTGAGCTACCGGGAGCGCCGGCCAAAACGGACGAAGCTGTTCGTGATCTGCGATGTGTCGGGGTCGATGGATATCTACAGCCGCCTGCTGCTGCAATTTATTTATGGGCTCCAGAATAGCTTTGCGAAGGTGGAATCATTTGTTTTCGCGACTTCGCTGTCGCGCATTACGGGTGAGTTAAAAGGCAAGACATACCAACGCGCGCTCGATCGTTTGACAGCAAACGTGCGCGGCTGGTCCGGAGGGACACGAATCGGCGCAAGCCTAGCGAGCTTCAATCTGCAATGGCTTCGCCGCATAGATCGAAGAACGGTGGTGATAATTCTGAGCGACGGATGGGACACCGGAGAACCGGATCAACTTGCAGCGGCTTCGTCGCAGTTGCAACAGCGCGCCGGTCGTGTGATCTGGCTAAATCCGCTGCTCGGTAGTTCGACTTATCAACCGCTGACGCGCGGCATGCAGGCAGCGTTGCCGTATATCAATGTGTTTGCGCCGGTACACGACCTCGCCAGCTTCCGCGCACTTGAATCACACCTGGTCTTGTAATCAGAAATGGACGAGCTTTTCCAGGACATTCAGAAACTTGCCCAAGCGGAGAAGCGCGTCGCAATGGCCACACTTGTTACGACGCGTGGGACCAGTCCGAAACGCGAAGGCGCGAAGATGTGGGTTGGCGAAGAAGGTCGCATTCTTGGATCGGTGACGATTGGCGGCTGTGTTGATGCGCGCGTGATCGCTGAATCGGAGAAGGTTTTGTCCTCGTCAGAACCGCGACTCGTCGAGATGAAGCTCGCCGACGAGGACGCGTGGGAGATCGGATTCTCATGCGCAGGCGATCTGGACGTGTTGATCGAGCCCGTCGATCTTGCGAACCCAAATGGCAACGTCTTTGATCTGTATCGAACTGTGCAAACGGCCGTGGATCGAGGCCGGCGCGCTGTGATCGCAACTTCTCTGAAAGACAGTTCCTTGAAGCTGCTCATTGTCGAAGGCGAGGAAGTTTCCGGAACATTGGGCACGCCGGCCCTGGACAGTGAAGCGCAGAGCGTTGCGACCGATCTGATGCGAAAGCGAAGATCAGGCACGGTTTCATTGGGTCCAGACTCGTTGCCTGTGTTCTTTGAAGTTCATGGACCACCGCCGACTCTGATCGTCTTCGGCGCAGGCCATGTATCGATGCCGCTGGTTAGCCTGGCCCACGATCTTGGTCTCAAAACGATCGTCGTCGATGGTCGCCCGCGCTTTGCCACGCGAGAGCGCTTTCCCGACGTTGACGAATTGCTAATCGGAATTCCGTCTGAGATTGCCGAGACACTCGCTTACACATCTTCAACGTTTGTGGTGCTGACGGCTCACGACTACAAATACGATCTACCCGTCTTGAAAGTAGTGCTGCCCGCGAAACCCGCGTACGTTGGACTGCTCGGCAGCAAGCGTCGCGGCGCAGCAATCAAAGAATTCCTGAAAGATGGTGGCATGGATGAAAGCTTGTTGAACCAGCTTCATGTGCCAACGGGATTAGACATCGGCGCAGACAGTGCGTCTGAAATCGCATTGAGCATTCTCGCCGAAACAGTAGCGATCAAATCGGGACGGGGAAAATAGTTATGCCTGTCTTGTATAGCGATCTGCTGCTGGACCACTTCCGGCATCCACGTAATTACGGCAGTCTTGAGGCTCCGGACGTGAGTTACGAAGCGTTCAATCCGCTGTGTGGCGATCGCATCCGGATCGAGGTGAAACTCGATAATGAGATTATCAGTGAGGCGCGTTTTAAAGGTGATGGATGTGCGATCAGCATGGCCGCTGCGTCGCTACTAACGGAGCTCATTGTCGGTAAGGAGATGATCTCTGATGAAGAGCTTATTTCGGCCTTACAAAGCGATATTCAGCCTGCGCGTATACAATGCGCAATTCTCCCGCTAACTGCACTCCGAGACGGTTTGGAACACAGATAAACACGGATTTTAAATCCGGATTTTATCCGTGTTCATCCGTGGCTAAAAACTGACCAGCTGCACGCCCGGACAGTCAGGACATTCAACCGCCGCAACCACAAACTGACACCGGCAACGTGGACAATACGAGATTGAACTGTCCTCCTGAATCGGAGCCTGCAATTCCTCGGGCTTCAAGTAACGCTCACACACATTCAGTTGCTCTTTTGACGCCCACGTTATCGTGTCCACGGCATTCTTATCTGAGAGCTCATGCCCCAGCGGGTGCTTCAAGTCGAGAATGACGTTGCGTACAAACTGCCGTTCGCCGGAGCCAGTCAGCACTTCTGCAAGTACAATCGGACTAAATTCTGCCAGCAGATTTTTTGTGAGGAGATCCGCCGCCCGAATCGCGACCGGCGGACACAAGATCATCTTAATGAGACTCTCCAAACGTTCCGACGACTCTGCCGGATACAGTTTCTTGTGAGCGCGTCGAAACAGAATCGCGATCTCAACCGCGAGGGCGACCATCACGATCGCAACCGGTACAATCAAAGTCATTAACCCAACAATGCTGCCCAGCACTGGCGTCACCACAAAAAGAAAAAGGAACAGGATTAAACCGAGCGATTGGATCGGTTTGATCAACTCGCGGGCCTCTTTCAGCAGAGCCGTTGCGTCGCTCGCGGAGTATTGTTTGGCAATCCAGTTCCGCCCCATTTCCTCACGTTTCGAAGCGGAGGCTTTGACCATTCCATCGATCACGCTTGCGAGAGCCCTGGCTTGCTTCGCGGTTGCGCATTTGGCGAATCGTTCAGCATTGATCGTCAGAAAAGTACCATCAACGCCGGCCTCTTTGATCTTGCCGAACGGCACGAAATCTCCGGTTTGATACGGCGAGCGCGCTTCGGACGGAAGCGTTTGCACGTTAAGAGCACAAACGCCTGCCGGCGAAATCGAAACTGGTGACAAATGAGATAGAAAGACTCTTCCGCCGGGTGGTAGCGGATTCAGAAACAGAATTCCCCCACGTGCGTTTCCCAGCCATGAAGATGGAGTTGTAAGACGCCAGCGTCGCCATGCAGACACGAAGGCGACAGACTCCCGCTTCACCCAAATCAAGCACTCCGAAAGGTAGAGCAAGAGAAGGACGAACAGCAGTGTCTCGCCTTCACCGATCAGGTAAAAGAGAACGTTCACTTGTTACGTGAGAATAGTTTCTTAACCAGAGCCCCTACACCGACGACCGCGGCTACCAGAACTTTCCACAACCACTTGAAAGCTCCTGTCTTTACCGCCGCCGCAGCGCCACCCGCGACGATCAATCCTGTGAGACCATAAGCAGCAGTCTTGTCACCGGAACGAAACTCCGCATACTTGTGACCCTGTTTGAATTCAAACCCCTGCAACATCGTCTTGAACTTTGGCAGCGTTTCGGCAAGTGTTTCCGGATCGGTCACAAGAGTGACTTCCATTACTCCGCCACGACCAAGCAAACGTGTGTTGTGATTGATAACGGGAGAGCCTTCGCTCTCCGCTCTGAAGGCCCATTCGAGGTTATGAGTGGTCTCGTCGTAACGCGGCGCAGTTTCCCATCCGATGACGGTCATGGTGGGCCAACCGCGCCTCACGCGTTCCTTGTTGCCCTCTTCGGTCCCTTTTTTGATTGATTCGAAAATTGCATTCGCGTCGAGCGAACTCTTCTCATCGTCTTTAACATAACCAACGTCGTCAAATTCAAAGACGGCGAACCAACTCTCACCGGCAGGAGCGATAAATCCCAGTTCTCGATTGGTGATTGGATTTCTGTTCGCTTCCATGATGGTGCGCGTATCACGAGCACCGGCAAAGACGTAACCTTCGGGAACTTTCACTTCGCCGTTAACGCCGAGTTGGCCCACGGTTGGTCCCTTCTGCCAGGTCACACCTTCATAAGTGCCCCAGAAATCTGGCGTGGGTGAGGGTGATGGGGAAGGTCGTTTCTTCGACTGGCCCACGACCATCAGGGCACAAACACACAACAGACTCACCGCAACAAAAACACGAGTTTTCATCACTAATCCTCCTGGGCTACCTGGACGGGAAATAACTGAAGTTTGAACGGCCTTGGTGGAAGGCAGTTGGCGAAGTATACCATAGGTCTCGGGACCTAATGGACCTGTCGGATTTATCGGTAGTGTCTTAGTTTGAGTTCTTCTCTGTGAAAGCTCGGTGTCCTCTGTGTCTCTGTGGTTGTTGTATCGCCGGTTTCTATAACCACGGAGACACAGAGGACACAGAGATTGCACAGAGAAATCCAAATTAAGACACCACCGATTTATCAGACCGATCCGCTTCAAACTGACCTGTCACCCGTCAATCTGCGCGCCCGCTTACGACCAAACCCGCCTTTTTCCTGAGGAAAATTAAAGAAATCCATCTGGCACGAGGCTAGCACTAGGGCCGTGCTTGCATTTTGGAGCGCTGCTCTTTTGAGTTGAAAGCTGTCGTGACTTATCTGCCCCGGATGTAAGTCACCCAGAAAAGCGGCTTTCACTATTTTTGCCCTGGAGAAACTCAATGTCTCGCCCCCAAGTCCTGAAACGTCTCGTAGCCGCCGCTGTGCTTGTGTCTTTGTGCTCGGCGCTGTGTCTCACAAACAGCCCCAGAGTTCGAGCGGCTAACAATCAAACGCAACTTACTTCAGCCAGCAAGATTTCTCCTGACTTGCAAAAGCTCATCCTGTCAGGAAACGGCGACGCACGCGTGAAAGTGATCGTGCAGTCGATACCTTCTTCGTCCCCCGGTTTATTGGGTGGATTGCTGAATACTGTTGGTGGACTACTCGTCGGCGTTCTTTCAAATCTGAACATCCGAATCGTCGATGTCGAAGCCAACGCGGTTGAGGTTCTGGCAACGGATCCGAGCGTCGCTTATATTTCGCTCGACGCAACGGTACAAAGCTCAGGTCACGTCACAACCACCACGGGCGCGCAGCAGGTTCGTGCTCAGAAGTCACTGCTCGGTCTGAATCCCACACTCGATGGTTCCGGTGTCACGATCGCGGTGCTCGATTCCGGCATCGATAGCAAACACAAATCATTCGCTACTTCAGGCAAGATCAAATTTAGCAAAGACTTTACCGGTGAGAATCGCACTGACGATCCGTGGGGCCATGGAACGCACGTCGCCGCAATCGCGGCAGGTGAGGGTGCTCCTACCAGCGGTGCGTACGAAGGCATCGCGCCGGCTGCGAGTCTGGTTAATCTTCGCGTTTTGAATTCACAGGGCATCGGCAAAGTCTCCGGAGTGCTCGCGGCACTCGATTGGCTCATCGCAAACAAGAGCAATTACGGCGTGAAGGTCGTGAATATGAGCCTCGGCACGCCGGCCATCAACTCGTACGAAGACGACCCAATCTGTAACGCTGTTCGCAAACTGGTCGACGCCGGTGTCGTTGTAGTAGCCGCAGCCGGTAACAACGGTAAAGATGCAAACGGCCGAACGATCTACGGCGCCATTCACTGCCCCGGCAACGAGCCGTCGGCGATCACAGTCGGCGCCAGCAACAGCTTCGGCACCGATCCGCGAAGCGACGACACAGTGACGAGTTACAGCTCACGTGGTCCAACACGCAGCTTTAAAGTCGATTCTTACGGCCTGGTCCACTACGACAACATCATCAAACCGGATCTCGTGGCGCCGGGTAACAAGATCATCTCTGCCGAAGCAGTCGGCAACGGCCTGGTCAAGATGTATCCCGAACTCGAAACCAACAAATACTCCACCACCAACATGAAACTCATGTACCTGAGCGGTACATCGATGTCCACGCCGATGGTTGCCGGCGCCGCCGCTCTCCTGTTGGAAACAAATTCGAGCTTGACGCCGAACATGGTGAAAATGCTATTGATGTATACGGCGCAACCGCTGGCCGGCTTCAACACGCTGGACCAGGGCGCCGGTCAGCTCAACATCGCGGGCGCAGTAACTCTCGCAAGGATCGTCCGCACTGACCTCTTGGGTCTCCTTAAACCAACCTTCGGCTCCGCTTTACTTACGCAAACAGCGCCTGCACCACAAACCAACATTGCAGGTCTGACGTTTACCTGGACCCAGGGACTGATCCTCAAGCGCACAACCATCATTGGCAAAGACCTGATCAATAAGTACCAGGTCAGCTACGGACAGGGTTACGCACTCGGCGACGGCGTCAACGAAGGACTCACCAGTCAGAGTCTCAACTACAACATGTGGACCAAGACCGTGGCCCTCGGAAGTTACCTGACGAAGAGTGACGGTTCACCGGTGTTTGGCGGTTCGTATTTGCTGAGCAACGTACTGCTGCTCGGCGATGGTTTTGCTATCGGCGACGGCTTTGCAATCGGCGATGGCTATGCAATCGGCGATGGTTTCGCGATTGGTGATGGCTTTGCAATCGGTGACGGTTTTGCCATCGGCGACGGCTTCGCGATCGGCGATTGCTCAGTTGGCGACAGTGGGCCGGGCATGAAGTAAGACCTCTTCTCCGTGCAACCTCTGTGTCCTCTGTGTCTCTGTGGTTCATTTATCCGTAACAAAAACAACCACAGAGACACAGAGAACACAGAGGTTGCACAGAGGGGAAATCAAAATGGATCGTGCGGCCATGAAAAGTCTCAGACAACATTCGGCGAGTATTTACATGTGGACGGTCGTAGCGGCTGGCGTCGCGGCCGTCCTTTACTCTGCCTACTCCCTCCCACGTGGAATCATCGATGGCTACTTCCTGCTACTGACACTCGTCACCGCTGTTATCGGTTCGCGCATCGCGATCCGCATTCCACAAATCAACGTCAACATCACAGTCGAAGACACTTTTGTGTTCATCGCCCTGCTGCTTTACGGTGGACAAGCCGCCGTGATGATCGGCGCCCTCGCGGGCATTTGCTCAGCGCTGAGAATCAGCCGCAAGGTGAGGACGGTGGCCTTTGGTAGTGCTGCGCTCGCCTGCGCCGTGCTCGCCACGGCCACCGTTTTAAAGTATACGTTTGGAACCACTACCAACCTCGTAAACAAGGGCTTATCACTTGCGATCATTGCCCTGTGTCTGATGGGTCTGGTCCAGTACCTGGTCCACACAATAATCGGCGCCACAGCCAGCGCACTCAAAGCCAACGAGTCGATCTGGCACATGTGGAGTCGTAACTTTCTGTGGATGTCGATCAGTTATTTTTCCGGAGCCGTTGGCGCCGGGTTCATCGTGAACAGTCTCGGCACCACGCGATTCTGGGCGTTTCTCATCTGTATTCCAATCGTCATCATCGTCTACTTTAGCTACGACCGTTACATGCGCGAAGTAAAAGCTTCCGCACGACATGCGGAAGAAGCTGAACGCGCACGTGCCGAACTCGAACACCAGCGCGCTGAACAGGCCGAACGACATGTTCAGGAATTGAACAACTACATCGCGGAGCAGGAACGCATCAGCCGCGTTCTTGAAGAAACAAAAGAACACTTCCGCCACGCGGCTTTCCACGATTCATTGACGGGCCTGCCGAACCGGGCCATGTTCACTGAGTTGCTCAAGGCGGAGATTGAAAGCTCCAGCCGACGCAACGATCACAAATTTGCCGTTCTCTTTCTCGACCTGGATCGTTTCAAGAACGTCAACGATAGTTTGGGCCACACACACGGTGATCTTCTGTTGGTGGCTTTTGCGGAGCGTCTCGAACGTACACTCCGTCCGGTGGACACGCTTGCACGCTTCGGTGGCGACGAGTTTGCGATTCTTTTGAGTGGAATGACTGATGCGACTGACGCTGTCCGAGTCGCACAAAGAATTCAGGACGAACTGAGCCAGCCATTCGTGCTCGACAAGAACTCGGCATTCGCGACCGCGAGTATCGGTATCGCTCTCAGCTCGAGTGGTTACGATCGGCCCGACGACATTCTGCGTGACGCAGACATCGCGATGTATCGCGCCAAGGAAAACGGTAAAGCGCGCTACGAATTGTTTGACCAGGGGATGCATGCGCGCGCTGTTTCGCGTCTGCAACTCGAAAGCGATCTGCGCCAGGCGATCGAAAACAAGGAATTCGCTGTTTACTACCAGCCGATCGTTTCGCTCGCGACCGGACGTCTCGCCGGATTCGAAGCGCTCGTGCGCTGGAATCATCCGCGTCGCGGCTTAGTTCATCCGGGCGATTTCATTCCGGTTGCTGAAGAGACTGGCTTGATCGTGCCGATCGGGCAATGGGTGTTGAATGAGGCCTGCGTTCACGTCCGTCAGTGGCAACTCGATTCTCCGAGCCATCGATCGCTGAGCCTGAGCGTTAACCTTTCTGCGCGACAGGTCGCACAGCCCGATCTGCTGGACCGAATCAAAGAAGCGCTCGAGACCAGTAAGCTCAATCCGCATTGTTTGAAACTCGAGATCACGGAGAGCGTGGTCATGGAGAACGCGGAAGCGGCGGCCTTGATGTTCAAACAACTGCGCTCACTCGGCGTGCAGTTAAGCATCGACGACTTTGGCACCGGATATTCTTCGCTCAGCTACCTGCATCGTTTCCCACTCAATTACCTCAAGATCGATCGCTCGTTCGTGTCGCGTCTGACGACCGATAACGACAATGCAATCGTTCGTACTATCTCAACTCTGGCGCGCAACCTCGGGATGGAAGTCATCGCCGAAGGTATTGAAACTGAAGAGCAGCACCAGCAGCTGAAAATGCTGGGCTGCGAGTATGGTCAGGGTTATCTCTTCTCTCGCCCGGTCAATAGCGCCGCCGTCGAGCATCTGCTTGCACAGGATGCCCACCGCGATACAGAGCCCGACGTGAATCTCGTCGAAGCAACAAGTGACGAGGCAGCGCTCATCTACTCGATGTAGCCACGGACTAACACAGATTTTGGAACGGATCTGTCATCATCGGCGTTCATCTGTGGCTTACTTTTCTGATACATTGTAGCCATGATGCGCCTTTTAAGTCTTAAATTAATCTTCGCTCTTTTATTAACAACCTTTGTAATACCAGCATTTACGCCGGTCCACGCGCAGAATCCTAACGCCGATGTGGTGATGGTGCTGCCGTTCGAAAACGTCTCCAATCGACCCGAATACAACTGGGTTGGAGAGAGCTTTGCCGACGCCCTCGCCGAACTGCTGAACAAACCCGGCATGGTCGTCGTCAGCAGCGATCAGCGCGAACTCGCTTACCAGCAACTCCGCTTACCGGAAACAGTGATTCCTTCGCGAGCCACGGCGATCAAGCTCGCGCGCCAGGCAAAGGCCAGTATTATCGTCATCGGAAGCTATTCAGTTACGCCGCCACAAACCATCGACCCCAAACCCAACACCACCGACAAGCAGCCGCCGGCAGATGCTTACGTGCAAGTTAATGCGCGCGTGATCAAGGTCAACGAAGGTCGCAACTTCGGCGAAGTGAAGGATGGCAACTGGATCACTCGACAGTTTGATCGGGGCGATACGCTTACTTCGCTTCAGGAGATACACGGCTGGCTCGCGTATCAGATTCTCTATCAACGAGACAAGGCGCTGCCATATTCGCAAAACCAGATCATCCAGGAAGCCACAAAGATTCCGCAGAAGGCTTTTGAAGCTTATGTGAAGGCGGTGCAGTTGCCGCTACGGAACGATTCGCGCTTTATCTATTTAAAGAACGCGATCCATTACTACGCTGAGTCGCTTGGAGGCGCAGTCTATCCACAAGCTGCCTTCGAACTCGGCCGCGGTTACATGGATCTTGGTAACTGGAAAGAAGCTACCGAGTACTTTTCAAAGCTCCAGAAGAAGGAGCCTCATTACTTCGAAGCTGCTTTTTACGCCAGTCTCGGCTACATGAAGCTTGGCGATTACGGGCGTGCGCTGGCGACAATTGTGCCGCTCGCGGGTGATTTACCGCTGATCGCGGTCTATAACAACGCTGGAGCGGTCGCAGTTCAGGCGGCTCGCGAGAACAAGAACGAGGCCGAGAAAACACAACTGCTGAGCCAGGGTAACCAATTCCTGTCGCAGGCAGCGAAATCGTCGCCGTCTGATCAGATGGTCCACTTTAACTACGGCTATGCCTTGTTCCTCTCGGGTAAGTATTCAGAAGCGGCCGAACACTTTCGTCCGGTGATCACATCCGATCCGCAGGACGGACAGGCTTATTTCCTGTTCTCCAAGGCGCTCGCGAAACTCGGCAATACCGAGGCGGCGACGGCAGCGGACGACATGGCGCGCCGGTACCTGCGCACTTCCTACGCGAAGTGGGAAACGGAATGGCAGAAATCGCAGACCACCAGCGGCGTGAACGTGCGCACGCGCGACGTGTTGGCTCGCGAAGAAATATTCGGAATCCTGCCACCTGAGGGTGGCACTGGTACTCCAAGCTCTGCAACGCAGGATCTGCTGACAAAGGCCCGCGACCTCTATCAGGCGGGTCGCGATGACGAAGCATTACCCGAACTCCATCGCGTAGTAATGATCGAACCTACCAACGCAGAAGCGTATCTGCTCAGCGGTCGCATCAATCTTCGTCGGAGCGATCAGGAAGCAGCAATCGCAGCGTTGAAGACCGCGATCTTCTGGGATCCCAAAATAATCGACGCTTACATCCTCCTGGGCCGAATCTTCCTCGAACGAGGTGACCGCGGCGAAGCACGGAAGTACGCCCTGGGCGCCATCGGCATCGACCCCAACAACCAGGAAGCCATCGCTCTACAGAGACAGGTAACGATGAGCAACTAGGTTATTGCTCGTCGTTTCTGGCACAGCGCGTGCTCAATGGATTTGCGGCACGACACGGAATAAACGGAAGTTGTTGACCGTGCCCCCGCCGCCTACATCCCCTGAGCGCCGCCTGCCGCTGCGCCAGTTACCTTCCGAGCGTTCCTTCAGTGCTTCCCCCCGAACTGCGGACCCAGTCAGTAATGACTGGGTTCTCCCGCTTTAAAGCCACAAAAAGCACAAACAGAACTAGCCACAAAAAGGCACATAAAGCACAAAAGGAAGAAGATAGAAAAAATGGGCGCGCCTCTACATGAAGAAATCTCTTTTGTGCCTTATGTGCCTTTTTGTGGCTAACTCTTAATTCCTAATCGTGGCACATTTCCAGAAAAACTTTTTTGTGGCATGCGAGGTGCTCAAGAGAGAAGTGGCACGACGCGGAATTGACGCAGAGTCGACCGAGTCCCCGCCGCCAACTTCCCCCTGAGCGCCGCCTGCCGCTGCGCCAGCAACCTTCCGAGCGTTCCTTCAGTGCTTCCCCCCGAAACGTGGACCCGGGTCAGTAAATGACCGGGTCTTCCTGCTTTTAAAGCTAATTATTCCGTAATCCCCAGAATTTGTCGGCGACGAAATTTGTCACTTTGGTAGTGACGGTTTCTGTCTTTTTGCGTCAAATTTTTGCTAATTGACCTCTATCAATCAGCCTGAATTCGTAACTGAAAAAATTTTTTTGCTAAACTCCTCCGCGATGCGGCAAGTGTTTTCTCGAGCCGAGTGGGGCGCTGCGGGCGCAACTGCTCTTCTCCTCATTCTTTCGTTTCCAAATTTCGAGTTTTACCCGCTCGCGTGGATCGCTCTCGTTCCGCTCCTCGTAATAATCGCAAGGCATCCCTCGCCACGACGCTCATTCCTCCTTGGGTGGATAGCCGGATCAGTTTTCTTCTATGCGAGCTGTTACTGGCTCACGTATTCGATGATTCACTACGGTGGACTCCCAACTCCACTTGCCTATGTATTGCTGATCCCTGGCGCACTCGTCGTCGGCCTCTTTCCCGGACTGTTCGCCCTCATCCTCGCTCTGGCCGTGAAGAAGTGGGGTGCGTGGGCTCTGTTGCTCGCACCGATATTCTGGACCGCGTTCGAATGGACGCGTCTCGGTGTGACGGGCCAGCTCTGGAATGCGCTCGGTTACTCACAGGCCTTCCACTGGTACCTCACGCAGCCCGCTAGATGGGGTGGCGTTTATGCGGTGAGCTTCTTGATCGTCGCTATTAACTCGATCGTGGCGCTGCTGATACTCAGAAGAACCCGCTGGACCATCGGCGCGGCACTGTCCGTCGTGATAGCAGTTGTCTTTGTGATCCTCGCTTCTCGGGGAACAATGGTTGAACGTTTTGTGTCGCTCCGCCCTTCTCTCCGTATTGTCGCGGTCCAGCCGAACGTTCCGATGAACGCAGTCAAGAGCCCAGCCGAGATAAACGAACTACTCGAGCGTCACTTCTCGTTGAGCACACGCGCGCTCCAGAGTCTCGGAAACACTCCCGGCCCAAGACTCGTGATCTGGCCCGAGTCGCCAATGAACTTTGCCTACTCTTCCGACCAGGCACTTAGGGAACGTCTGGCCGACTTCGCGAAACAGAATCGCACCTCGCTGCTCTTCAACTCGCTCGAGCCTGCGCCTAACGATGGCGCTTACAATTCAGCGCTGCTAATAAATGAAGAAGGCCGCCTGATCTCGCAATATGATAAGATTCGCCTAATGCCGTTTGGCGAATATGTGCCGCTCCCACAATGGTTACCGGGAGCTTCTTTGATAAGTGGGATCGTCGGTGAGTTCACCCCCGGGGATAGTTACACCTTGATGCCCTTCGGTGATCGTCGTGCCGGAGTCTTCATCTGTATTGAGGCTGCGTATCCGTGGATCGCTCGAAGGTTGAGTAGTGACGGCGCTAACGTGCTGATCAATATTTCAAACGATGGCTATCTTGGCCCGAACGCTGTGATGCGACAACATCTCGCTAACGCGATCTTCCGGGCGGCTGAGAATGGTAAGCCATTGTTGCGTGTCACAAACACCGGTCTGACGGCGTTGATAAGCGATCGGGGAGCAGTCCGGGATCTTACCGGAGGATTTCAACCAGACGTTCGCGTGTGGCACGAGCCGCAATCGACTGGCGGTGACACATTTTATACGCGACACGGCGACGTATTCGTGCAGATTTGTACGACGATTACAGTTTTGGTTTTCATCGCGATCCTGTTCAGCGGCAGAAGGAGTTTTGGAAGATTAAAATGAACGATACCTTATCAATTCAGGAATTACGTACTTCGTTTGACGAACTTCGTGCGCGCGTAGATCAACTCGGGAGGTTTCTTTGATGTCCCGGTGCGTCGCGAAGAGTTGAATAAGATCGAAGCACAGGCCTCCGCGCCTGATTTCTGGAACGATCAGGAAGCCGCACAGAAGTTACTGCAGGAACGCAGTCGACTCGAAAAGAAAATCGAGCGGCAGGAATATTTCGAATCGCAAAAAGCCGATGCTGAAGTGCTGTTTGAGTTTGCTGAAGAAGACGAGTCGTCGCTTAACGAACTGCGGTCATTGCTCGAACGGCTTGAACACGATCTGAGCACGGCTGAAACCGAAATGTTACTGGCCGGCGAAAACGATCGCCGCAATGCTATTTGCACTATTCATCCGGGCGCAGGTGGCACCGAATCTCAGGACTGGGCTGAGATGCTGCTGCGTATGTATCTCAAGTGGGCCGAGCAACGTGGGTTCAAAGCCGAAGTGCTCGAGTATCAACCAGGCGAGGAAGCTGGACTGAAAAGCGTTACGTTCAGAGTTGAAGGTGAATACGCCTACGGATTGCTGGCAGCCGAAGCCGGCGTACACAGGCTGGTCCGGATCTCGCCATTCGATCAGGCCGCAAGGCGGCATACATCGTTCGCTTCCTTGTTTGTCTATCCTGAGATCGACGAGGACATCGAAGTAGAGATCAACGACAAAGACTTGCGCGTCGATACTTATCGCGCCACCGGCGCCGGTGGGCAGCATATCAACACCACCGACTCAGCAGTTCGAATTACTCATATGCCCACAGGCATCGTTGTATCCTGTCAAAATCAACGTTCACAACATCAAAATCGAGCAGTTGCCATGCAGGTGCTGCGCTCACGTCTTTATGAACTCGAGTTGGAGCGGCGGCAAGCCGAAACTGCCGAACTCGAAGCCAACAAGGCCGACATCTCATTCGGTTCGCAAATCAGAAGTTATGTACTGGCGCCCTATCAGTTGGTAAAAGACACTCGCACAAAACTGGAACGAGGTAACGTCGAGGCAGTGCTCGGCGGCGACATCGACGACTTCATCAAGGCCTTTTTGCTTGCTCGCAAGGCTGCATAGGTCTTTTCGGTTTGCAGTTGGAGTTTTCATGGCAACAACTACACACATTGAAGAAAAGCCGCGCGTGATCATCCCGCGTGCGGGTCGTGGCAACGAGATTCTCGCGATTCTTTTCATAGCGCTGGGATTGCTGCTGACGCTTTGCCTTGTCTCGGCAGCGTTCTATCCGAACGATCCGTCGTGGAATTCTGCGGGCCAGAGTGAAACGCAGAATTGGGCCGGATCGATCGGCGCGAATGTCGCAGCGATGGCGTTTCAGTTTATCGGGCTCGCTGCGTTTCTGTTGCCAGTACTTCTGTTCGCGGCTGCATACCGACGGTTTCACACCGGCAGTATTCACAGTCCATGGACCAGAGTCGTTGGCCTCATTGTGCTCGTAGTTGCAGCCGCGGCGCTGCTGTCGATTTCACACTTGCGTCCACTCTTCGATTCGAGTGTGCAACCGGGTGGGCTGCTCGGTGCGGTTGTCGCGCAGGGACTAGCGAGCGGCTTGAGCAGTGTAGGTGCGACGGTGTTGCTCGTCGCGATTGCCGCAACCGGATTGTTGCTCGCAACGAATTTCTCATTTGTTCGACTCTACGAAATCGTTGTCAATGCAATCGGTACGCGCTTCGCTTTTGTCGGCAAGCTTCCGGAGCGTTTTAGAGCATGGCAGCAAATGCGTGCCGAACGCGCGAAGTTGAAGAAAGAGACCAAGGCGGCGATCAAAGCCGAGCGCGAAGCTGCAAAAAGCGCGTTGAAGCAGACATTGAATCTTACTCCGGCCGAACGCGTTGCGGACTTCATGAAAGTCCCGGTTGCGCCTGAGCCGCCACCACCGGTGATTCGCACTGAAGCAAGTCGCACACCCATTCAGCTCGCCGAGTCGCAAGCTCAAGCCAGCGTGGCTGCGGCAAGCGCGAGTGCGGCAGGCGCGGGGGTCGGCATTTCGACGCCGCCGGCAACAGTTGTCACCGGTCGATCAGGAAGACGATCAATCTTCCCGACCCCGGAAGTCGCGGATGAAGAAGGCGCCGAAGAAATGGTCAAAGGCGCCTCCGTGTTGCGAGTGCAAGCCGAAGCGCCGGCGACCGGCAAACTGCCGTTCGACGCAGCGCGGCGTGTTAACTACAGCGATTACGGTTTGCCACCAATGGAGTTTCTGAAT
>DASTVU010000190.1:0-3647 GCA_035758935.1 Pyrinomonadaceae bacterium
GTAGCGCTGCGCCCAAGAACTTCCGTCAGCGCGTCGAGATTGAGCACAAAGCCAACAGCCGGCTCTGCGCGTCCAAAGCTTCCCGTTAGACCATCATAACGACCACCGCGTCCGACACTGGATCCTGCACCGTGAACAAAAATTTTGAGACTTAATCCGGTGTAATAGTCGAGACTCGAAACGTCGCCGAGGTCGATCTCGAATGAATTCTCGAGCCCGAGTGATTCGATTTCGGTCCAGAGCTGTTCAAGTGAATCCAGTGCTGCAATTGAGCGTGCGTTGGTGATCGTCGTGCGTGCCGTGTTTAGGACATCGCGCTTGCCGGTCAGTTGGGTGGGTTGCGAAAACGCTCGTGCTTCACTGTCGTTGAAAGCTTGTAGGAATTGCTGCAACTCGGCGGCTGCGCGTGTGTCGATCAGACGGCGCAACTGCTCGCGCGCCGCGGTTGCGAGATTCAGATGCGCAGCAACTCCGTTGAATATCTCGACGTTGTTGATTGTGATGCAACAACGTGATTGCAGATTCAACCGCGACAGGATCTCCGCTGCCAGTCTCAGCACTTCCAGATCGGCCGTCGTTCCTCCAACGCCAATCAATTCGCAACCAAGTTGTGTGTTCTCGCGACGCCACTCGGCATGCGACTGTGTTTGTTGCCGGAATACCGGCGCTGCGTAACAAAAACGCAGCGGACGTGGTCTTTCAGATAATAGAGTCGCAGCCATACGTGCGACGGAGCTCGTTACGTCAGGACGTAGTGCAAGCAAGCGCCCGTCGTTGTCAGTAAAACGAAAGCCGCGTTGAGCTTCCCGCTGACCCATTCCCTGCTCGAAGAGATCGTAGTAATCGACGGAGGGTGTTATGACCTCTTCGTAGTTCCAGCCTTCGAAGACAGACATAGCGACGTCTTCGACCGTGCGGCGCAAGCGCGCCTCGGCGCCGATGTAATAACGCATTCCGGCTGGAATTCTGGAAGTCATCTGATTCTCAACTAAAAGAAAAACCCACTACCGGCTTCGCGTCGGTAGCGGGTTTTGGAAAATCGTTATATCTCTCGTTACACGATCATCCCGCCACCGGTGTGGTGATGCCAGTAGGTATGATGGCCGTGATCGATATTTCTAAACATTTGCTCGTTCGGGCTTATACCTGACTCCGTGCACACTTGTCAAACTATCCGCGTTTATCCGCGTCAATCCGCGGCTAAAATCACCCTCCCGCAATATACGGCCTGGCTTGGACTATGTAGATCTGCCCCTTCATATAAGCCCACTCAATATCCTGATCCCGACTGCCGAACACACGCTTAATCTCATTCGCCGCCCGTACGAGCCGCCGAATGACATCATCCGTCAACACGACGCGGTCGCCCGTTATCGGCACCTCCTTCACGCCACCCTTCTCATCAAACGTCAACAAACTATCTTCAGCGGAGCGCGTCAATACCTGGATCGCATTGGTGCGCGGGCGGAAAAGTATCTGCTCCGCAATGCGCTGACCTTCAACCACTTTGATACCCAAACCTCGCTTGGCACTGATGTAAACCACGCCTTTGTTTTCAGTGTCGAACGGATCGGTACTGATCATCACGCCCGAGCTCTCGGAATTGATCCCCTCCTGCAACAACACCGCCATGAAGATCTTCGAATGGTCCACACTCGCGCGCTCGCGCGCTTCGTACGCTTCAAAGTTCCAAAGCGACGCCCACACTTTTCTGATCGCATCGATCAATTGCTCGTCGCCGCGCACGTTTGGCACAGTCGTGTAGAGTCCGGCGCCACTGAAGTTGGGCAAGTCTTCCGAGTTTGAAGAGCTACGCACAAACAAACCCTTACCTGCGTACTCCCGCGCAACTTTCTCCAGCACACCCTTTCTGAGTTCCGCACTAAACTCAGCGTTCTCGATCTTCTGTCGCAACAGGACCAGTTGCTCACGCCTGTAAGCAGGATCGTGAACAAACTTCTGATCGTTCAACAGCCCGAAGATGACGTCGTCAAGTTTGTTTCGTTTGATGAATTCGTCGTAGTAGTAAAACGGAATAGCAAAACCGTTGGGAACGATGATTCCGGGCAGACGTGCGTTGAGCACCTCGCCAAGATTTGCCGACTTGCCGCCAAACGCCAGACTTGCGCGTGCGCGCTGCTGAGCGAGACTCAACAAACGCGTCTCAGACAGGTTGTAACGCGGCTTCATCACGTCCAGACGTTCTGCCTGCCGGCGTTGATACTCGCGCAACTGATTCATGTCGGCGCGTTTGATCGTGTAGTTCTCACGCAGCGTCTCGAATGATACCCACCAGCCGTCGTACTGCTTCAGCAGCTCTTTCGCGTTCTTGATGTACGCGTTTGGAATGCCCCAGCCCTTCGCGAGCAGGTTGATGTGCGAAAGCGGTGTAGAAGGTTGCGAGGTGATGATTCCAGCAACCGGCGGAAGTTGAACCGGCACTTCGTCGAGAACGAGAATCTCGTTGAAGCCGATCTCGACGTGGTCATCGAGCTTCGGAATAATGTGAATGCGACCGAGACCCTTGGCGATGTTGAGCGCCTGATACGCCTGTTCCTTCGCGATGTCGCTATACAAAACGCGCTGAATTCCGGCGAGGTCTTTCGTTGCCTCGTCCTGTCGCAGTGAATTTGGCTTAAAAGCGACTGGCGCAAAGAAGGTTTTGTTAATCACTTCGTAAGCGAGTTGGATCTGATCAGCGGGGATCAGATCACCTTCCCAGAATTCAAAAGTCCAGCGTTTGATCGGAATCTGATATGCGAGCGTGCCGAGTATGAAGCGACGATTCGGCTTGATGTAGTTGTTGACAAAAAATTCTTTGCCGCGTTCGAGTGAGAGGTAAGTGCCGTTGACGAAGTCTTTGTGAAAGCTGTAGCGCTTCTTGTTGACGTAGTAGATCTTGTTGCCGTCTTTGCGGTCGATGACGATCATGACGTGTGGGAGAGCGTAAGGAGTGTTTGGATCGTACGTGACTGACACTTTGTCGAAGTCGGCTTGTGACTTGATGGCAGGCAGCGACTTTGGTCCTGTCTGCGCCGCGGCAGGAACACAAATCAACACCAAAACAAAGAATAGTTTTATTACTTTCATAACGTGGCCGCGGCTTTTTCGATCTGCGTTACGAGGTGGTCAACGTCGTGCTGTTCAGTGAGAAAGCTGTTTATGTTCACACGCAGCGCGCGACTTCCGTGCAGGACGGTCGTCGTAAGCCACGCTTCACCACCGCGCTCGATCTGCTGTTGCAGTCGCTGCTGGATGAGATCCGACTTTGAAGTATGACGAAAACAGCAGACCGCAGTTTCGACTTCACCGACACGTTCGAAATCGGGAAGCGCGTCGATTCGGCTCGCGAGGTAGTGCGTGAGAGCAATGTGGCGTTCGACAGTGCGAGCATAGCCTTCGCGTCCCATAAACTTCATTGCCATCCACAACTTCAGCGAGTTGAAGCGCCGCGTTCCCATCTGGCCGTAGCGGAAGAAGTCGAACTCAACGTCGGCGCCGCCGCGGTCCTCGCTCAAATATTCCGGAGTCATATCAAACGAGTCGCGTAGCACGTGTCCACCCTCGCGGACCAACACGGCGCCACACGAGAACGGAACAAACATCCATTTATGCGGATCGAATGTGATCGAGTCTGCCTGCTCGAT
>DASTVU010000191.1:0-7695 GCA_035758935.1 Pyrinomonadaceae bacterium
AAACTTTCCTTTCAACTCCGGCAACACGAGCGCGACAGCCTTTGCTGCTCCCGTCGACGTCGGAATCATCGAGAGAGCCGCAGCTCGCGCACGTCGCATGTCTTTGTGTGGCAGATCGAGAAGCTGCTGATCGTTTGTGTACGAGTGGATCGTCGTCATCTGCGCTGACTTAATCCCAAACTTCTCATGAACAACTTTCGCTACCGGCGCGAGACAGTTGGTCGTGCATGACGCGTTGGAGATGATGTGGTGCGCGGCCGGATCGTAGTTCTCTTCGTTCACACCCAACACGATCGTGATGTCTTCGTTCTTCGCCGGCGCGGAAATGATCACCTTCTTCACAGTGCCATGCAGATGCTTCTTCGCATCCTCTGCTTTGGTGAAAATGCCAGTGGATTCAACAACGATCTCAGCGCCGACTGACTCCCAGTCGATCGCAGCCGGATCGCGCTGCGAGAAGACACGAAACTCTTCGTCATCGACCTTGATTCCGTTTTCCGTCGCGGTGATCTTATGATCCAGATTACCTAGCACGGAATCGTACTTCAGCAGGTGCGCAAGCGTTTTGGTGTCGGTCAAGTCGTTGACGGCGACGAAATCGATGTCTGGATCACCGAGAGATGTGCGAAAAATATTTCGCCCGATGCGACCGAACCCGTTAATACCAACCTTCACCGCCATTGCCGAAGCCCTCCAACTTCAATTGAATTTGTTTCGATTGTGGGACAAGCTCTGTCGCGATTGTGGGACAGATTTTCCACATTTACTCCTGCAAACTGCTTGTAAAAATGAAAGGCAAGAGTATGCGGAGGGTTCCGGCCTGTCAAGCGAGCCTTTTATTCAAGGTATTCAACTTTTTGAAACTGCATTTCTGCACCTGACGTAGTAAAAGCTTGGTAAAGGCTTGATGCGGCGGACCTTCGTTTGCCAGAATGTATCGACTCTTCCTACGCTAAGCGGTCGAAACTTATAGGAACCATGTTTAAGGAGCTCTTCGTCTGATGTTTAATTTGATATCTCGCAACTTAGTTAGGCCGGCGATCCTGGCATTGATCGTGTTCGCCGGAATGAACGCTGCCGTCGCGCAAACGCCGCAGTCAACACCACGACCGACGCCGGCGCCTAATGATCCGACCAGGCCGCCGGGTCAGGAGCCAATTCCCGGAACGACGACGCCGGCGCAGAACCCGACAGCACCGCCGGGAACTCAGCAAACAAGTCCGACCGCACCGCCGGGAAGTAACGTCACGCCTCAGGCAACGCCATTACCGACACCGCCCGCAGGTAACGTCCCTGGCGGATCAAATGACCCGCTGCGCGAGCCGGTGATTCCACAGTTTCAGGCGAAACCGCTACCGCCGGTTCCTAGTCTGCAACGTTTGGGTGTTGGCAATGAAACGCTGCCGTTATCGATGAACGCTGCGATCAAACGTGCGCTCGAAAACAACAACGATATCGAAGTCGCACGTGACGACGTTCGCTTTGCAGAGACTCAGTTGCGCGCCCTGGAGGGCATCTTCGATCCGATCATCGGACTCACGCCGCAATACGACAAGCGCATCTCGCCGCAGCAGAGCCAGTTGGGCGGTGGCTCCGGAACATCCGGTACCGTCAGCACGACGACCTGGTCGGTCACGCCATCTTTGCAGAAACAGTTTGGCAGAGGTGGCGGAAGCTATTTCCTCCAGTTTCAGAACTCACACACGAACACGAGTAACAGCTTCAGCTTGCTGAATCCTTTCTACTCATCGAATCTTTCGCTACAGTTCACGCAACCATTGCTGCGAAACCGTTCGATCGACAACAACCGCCGGCAGATTCGTATTCAGCGAAAGCGTTTGGATCAGTCAGACGCAGACTTCCGCCAGCGAACAATCGAAGTGATCACCCGCGTGCAGCAGGCCTATTGGGAGCTGGTGTTCGCATTGCGCGATCAGCAAAACAACCTCGCCAACCTGAACCTATCGCGCGAGAGTTTGAGAAACGTCGAAGCGCAGATTGCCGCAGGTGCGAAAGCTCCACTCGAGAGAGCTGAAGTGCAAACAGAGCTCGCGAATCGTGAGACTGCACTCTACTCGGCGATCCAGGCAGTGGCGATTGCCGAAAACAATCTCAAGGTCCTTATCTTTAAGGATCCAAGTAACCCGGAATGGTCGGCTCAAGTGACTCCCACCGATACGCCGACGTTTGATACGAACCCGGTGAATCTTCCCGATGCGTTGAAAGCAGCTCGCGACAATCGTCCGGAATTGCGTCGTCTGCGTCTGCAGAACGACATCAACGACATCGATCTCACGTTTTTCAAGAACCAGACCAAGCCGCAGATCGATTTGGTTGGTACTGTCGCGCTCACTGGTCTTGCTGGAAACAGCCTCGCAACCGTGGTGCCTCCGGGCACTACGCAGCCCATCATTGTGGGCGATCCGTTGACGAATCCATCGGCGTTCTTACTCAATGAGATTCAAAAAATCCGGCAGACTCTGCTCCTGGATCCGGCGACAGTGCCGGTGGGTGTGGTGCAGTCAAATATCGTTAACCCGAGTCTGGTTGGTGGTTTTGGGCAGAATCTTCAAAATCTATTCGGCGGCAAGACGCGCAACGTCACTGTGGGAGTTGCGATCGCGTTCCCCTTAAAGAACAAGACTGCGGAAGCAAATCTCGCGGGTGCGAGAATTCAGAAGGAGCAGTTGCAGGCTTCGACCAGATCGCAGGAGCAGATTATCGAACTAGATGTTCGTAACTCTGCACAGGCGGTTGAGTCGTCGCGCCAGCGCGTGCTTTCGGCACGTGAAGCGCGAGTGAATGCGGAGATGCAACTCGAAGGTGAGCAGCGTTTGTACCAGGTGGGACGTTCGACGACGTTCCTGCTGTTCCAACGCGAAAACGCGCTGGCAAACGCGCGCGCTTCCGAGTTACGAGCCGAGACTGACTACAACAAGGCGCTGGCCGACTTGCAGCGTGCGACTTCGACAACACTGCGGGCCAACAACGTAGTGGTCGAGGCGCCCGTGGTTCCTTAAAACAGTTCACGCAAAAACGCAAAGGCGCAACGACAGACGCAAAGGAGAGTTTTTAACTTCTTCTTTGCGTTTTTCGTTGCGCCTTTGCGTGAGTATTCCTATGCTAGGCTAGCAGGCTGCGATGAAGATCAGCGCCACCATCATCACACTCAACGAGCAGTCGAATATCAAAGCCGCATGTGCATCAGTCGCATGGGCCGACGAGGTGTTAGTGGTAGACTCAAACTCGACGGATGCCACACGCGAGTTGGCTGAGGCTTGCGGCGCTCGCGTTATAACGAATGCCTGGCCGGGGTTTGGCGCGCAAAAACAGTTCGCAGTTGATCAAGCCAAACACGAATGGATCTTCAGTCTCGACGCAGACGAGCGTGTTTCAGACGAATTGAGGAAATCGATCGAGTCTCTGCGATCAAAACCCGAATCGGAACTCGCTGATGGTTATCAAATCGCCCGCCGCACTTATTATCAACAACGCTGGATCCGCGGCGGCGGCTGGTATCCTGATCGACAGTTACGACTCTTCAAAAAGAACAAGGGACACTGGAAACAACGTCATATTCATGAGTCGGTAACGATGGAACCCGGTGCATGTGTCGAAAAGCTGAACGGCGATCTTTTGCATTACACTTCACAGGACGCCGCGCATCATCACCGGATGATTGGTGAGCGTTACGCCCCACTGGCCGCTCGACAAATGTTTGAAGAAGGCCGGCGCACTTCAGTTTTTGGTGTGGCTTCGGCTGGACCAGCGGCGTTCATTCGTAGTTTGATTTTGAAAGGCGGGTTACGAGACGGCTTTGCGGGCTTTACGATTGCGAGCTTCGCCGCGCATCATGCATTTCTGAAGCACCTGATGCTTTGGGAACGACAGCAGTCCACAGATTACACAGATAAAAATGCCTGATCTAAGTTCCTTTCCCCCAGCGTTTGGTTATGTGATCGTGGGAATATTTGGGGCGATCATCGGTAGTTTTCTCAACGTTGTGATTCATCGTGTTCCTCACGAGGAGTCGATTGTTTTTCCTAACTCACGCTGTCCTTCGTGCGGCGGTGCGATTGCTTTTTACGACAACATCCCAGTCCTCAGTTGGGTGATGCTCGGAGCGAAATGCCGTAGCTGCAAAGAGCGCATCTCGATTCGCTATCCGGCAGTCGAGTTGCTCACGGCAGCGCTGTTTATAGGCGTCGCCTGGCACACAGGATTGAGTGCCGCTCTTCCCTTCGACCTCGTGTTTACCTCGGCGTTGCTGGCTCTTGTGTTCATCGACGCCGAACACATGATTCTCCCCAACGTGATCACCTACCCCGGAATCGTGTTTGCCGTCGTCGCTCGCATCGCTATTCCTTATCTAACGGGAACACTACATTTCGATGACTTGCCGTCACTCTCACAGGGAGCCCTCGCGAATATGCCGGTCTGGGTGGTCTCGCTTGCGGGGGCTTTGATTGGCGCGTTGATCGGTGGCGGTTCGCTTTGGCTCATGGGTTGGACGTGGGAAAAACTTCGCGGCATCGAAGCGATGGGCCTTGGTGACGTGAAGATGATGTTTATGGTGGGCGCTTATCTCGGTTGGCGACTCACAATCCTGACGATCTTTGTGGGCGTCCTGAGCGGTTCCGTTATCGGTATCATGTTGATGGCCCGGAAGGGCCAGCGAAACATGCAGATGCTGCTGCCGTTTGGCGTCTTTCTCGGTCTCGGCGCAGTTGCAGCACTACTCTTCGGCGCACCATTGGTGGAATGGTACGCAGGTCAATTTAGATAACTTTGTACTTAGTACTTGGTAACTTTGTTCTTTAGGGGATCACGAACAAAGTACAAAAGACAAAGTTCTAAGCACATGTCATATCGCAATCGTTTCCAATCCGGACTGACGATGCTCACAGGGCTCTTTCTTGTGGCCGTCCTGTTTGCGATTCTGCTTTATGCGATCACACCTGAGTCTCCGGCCGCTCGTGGTCCAATTCTGCTGGCTTCGTTCATTGCGATCCTGATCGGCAGTCTGCTGGCTATTTTGTTTCTGTTGCGCTGGCTGCTGCGTCCTTATCACCAACTTGTCGGTGAAGCACAACGCGCCTCTGTTTCCGAGCAGGTCAAATCACAGGACGAAGGTGAGTTTGTTCTCGAGACGTTTCAATCAGTGGTTGCTCAGCTTCAAGAACAACGAATGGAGCTCGAAAGGCTCAGTTCTGAAGCGCGAGAGCGCGCCAATTCAGCCGAGAGATTCAGCGAACGTATCGTGGCCAGTTTGCCGTCCGGATTGATCGCGTTCGACGGCGCCGGACTTTCGATGGCTATCAACACTCCCGGACGCACACTTCTCGAAGTCAACGGCGCCGCACTCGGCGAATCTTATAAACAACTCTTCGGGCCACACGAAGAGCTGGCGAAGATGGTGGGCGACTGTTTGCAAACGGGGAATGTGTACCGGCGTACAGAGATCGAAGCGGTCAGTCCGAATGGAACATTGCGACGGCTGGGCGCTACGATCGCTCCGATCGATTTACCTCCCGAACGTGGTCCAAGAGGCGCGTTATGCCTGTTGACTGACATTACCGAGGTCACTGAGTTGCGCGAACAAGTCGCGCTGAAGAATAACCTCGAGAGTCTTGGTGAGATGTCCGCCGGGTTGGCCCATGAATTCAAGAATGCGATCGCGACGCTGCAGGGTTACGCACAGCTTCTTCAGAGTCTGGACCTGAACGACAAGGCGCAAGTGGCGGCTGGCTCACTGCTCAATGAGGTGCGGAATCTTTCGGGAATGGTGACTGCGTTTTTGAACTTCGCGCGGCCGCAGCCATTGCAGTTGGAGGAAGTGTCGCTGTCGGAACTGATCGACGATTGCGCTGCTGAGCTCGCTCCGGTGTTTCAGGAGTTGAATGTTCAGTTGATTGTCGATACAGAGGAAGAGTTAATGGTGCAGGCCGACGAACGCATGCTCAGACTCGCGTTGCTGAACCTGATGCGCAACGGGGCTGAAGCAAGTCCGGGTGGAAGCGTTTCTGTAACGACTGGGCTTGAAAGTATTGAAGTGAGAGATACTGGACCTGGCATTCCGGTGAGCGACATGCAAAAGATTTTTATTCCGTTCTTTACGACTAAGGCGAAGGGTCACGGGATTGGGCTGGCACTGACACATCGGATCATCACGCAACATGGGGGGACGCTTACGGCGGCTAATTCGCCTGAAGGTGGCGCGGTGTTCACGATCAATTTAGCCACCGATAAACGCGGATTGATTACGGATTGATGCGGTATTCGGGCCAACGCTTGTCGACTAGTTTTGCGATGTCGTCGCGGACAATGAGTTCGTCTGGGAAGCCGGGTTTTGTGCGTGCGTCGATGACGATTGGGGCGGTGTAGACGAGATGGTGTCGTTGGATCTTCGTGTTGGCCGCGTAGATGTCAGCTGCGGGTTCGAAGCGAGTCCAGGTGGACCATAAGAAATCCGGGGAGGATTGGGCCACACGGGCGTCGTCGTGTAAAACAATTAGTGGCCAATCTGCAAACACGGGATCGTTTGCGACGCGCGATGGTGGCAATTCAGCTTCCCCTTGTACTACCAAACAGCCTCCACAAAAGACTTCAGCCCGCGAAATGTAACTCGGCAGTTCGCCGCTGAACTGTAGCGGTAATTTGCGCACGGGATCGCCCAGACCCAACATGATCGCTTTGCTGCCTTCATTCACCTTCCCGCTCGTGTAGTCGAGCGTGTCCATCGAGACGTTTGAGAAGATAAATAGATCGGTTTCCGGGCGAAAGCGCTCGAGTATGTGTTCGAGCAGACGAGGAAAGTCTTTCAGATCCTGAGGCGTGTCGGTGAGCAGAAGGAACTTCGTCAACGACAACTGCCCTTCACCCAGGATTCTGAAACCAGAGACAAGCGCTTCGCGACCATATCTCTCGCGTACGACCGCAGCGCAGAGTGAGTGAAAGCCAGTCTCACCATAAGTCCAAAGATCTCGTACCGATGGCATCACGAGGGGAAATAGCGGCGAAAGAAGTTTTTGTAAGTAGTCGCCGATGAAAAAGTCTTCCTGGCGAGGTTTACCAACTACCGTGGCCGGGTAGATTGCATCGCGACGATGAAAGACCGCATCGACGTTGAAGACTGGGTAATCATGTTGCAGCGAATAGTAGCCGTAGTGATCGCCGAAAGGTCCTTCCGGTCGCCGTTCGTGTGGAGGAGCGTGGCCAACTAACGCGAATTCTGCTTCTGCGGCGAGACGATGACCAGCGCCGAGCGGATTGCTCGTCATCTTGAGCTTCTCTCCAGCCAGTAACGACGCGAGCACCAGCTCGGGTACGTCTTCAGGCAGTGGTGCGATCGCGGCGAGAATCAGTGCCGGTGGTCCACCTAGAAAAACCGTCACCGGAAGCGGCTGGTTCATTCGTTCGGCTTCGCTGTAGTGAAACCCACCGCCCTTCTGAATCTGCCAGTGCAGACCTGTCGAACGTGAATCGTAGACCTGCATGCGATAAACGCCGAGGTTGTGTTTCTTTGTTGTCGGATTCTCGGTGTAGACGAGCGGGAGCGTGATGAATGGTCCGCCGTCCTCTTGCCACGTCGTTAACACAGGCAGTTGATCCAATCGTGCCGGACGATCGACAACCTGAGTGACAGGCGATCGCGATGTGCTCTTGGTTCCGAGTTTGAGTAGATCGAATGCCACC
>DASTVU010000192.1:0-3393 GCA_035758935.1 Pyrinomonadaceae bacterium
AGTTTGTTTCGCGAGCGTGGGCATGTATTCGCGATCGACGGGCGAGATGCGGGCGAGTTGTTCGGCCTGCGCGACAGTTGCTTTGAGTGATTCGTCGTCGATCTCGTTTGTCGATGCTGCGCCACGTTTGTTGCCGATCCAGACTGTCACTCCGACATTCACGTTTTCGCGGGCGCCACTTGTGGTAAACGCGTTGGACGCGAATCGCAGATGGCCATAGTTTTCACTGCCAACACCCACGGCCGCATCGTCGGCTGTCACGTAGCTCAGGAGCTTTTCACAGATTGTGCGTGCCTCTTTTTCAGTGAGCAGCATGCAGGATTCTCCTCAGTAGAATAGGACCTATGACTTTCGCGCTGTGTTAAGAACATTCACTTGACGGAAGCGAGCGACCGGGCAGCCGTGGCTGACGGCGTTCGATTGACCCGGCTCGCCCTTGCCATCGTTGAAACTGCCGCCGAGTTCGTAAGTCGCCTGTCCGCCGAGACCGTCGCACGAATTCCAGAAGTCTGTTGTTCGCGATTGATAAGCAACGTCGCGTAACATCTCGCCGCGTTTTCCGTTTTTGATTTCCCAGAACACCTGGCCGCCAAACTGGAAATTGTAACGTTGCTGATCGATCGAATAACTCCCATCGCCGTAGATCAGGATGCCTTTCTCGACACCGGCAATCAGATCATCAAGAGATTTGTTGTCGGCACCGGGCTGGAGCGACACGTTGGGCATGCGTGGGAACGAGATGCTGCCCCAGCTATCGCTGTGATTACATCCGTACGACTTTTTCTGCCCTGTCATCGCCGCCAGATCACGCGTGGTCTGCCAGTCGACAAACATGCCGTCTTTGATCAAGTGCCAGCGCTGACTTTGCACACCCTCATCGTCGTAACCAACCGTAGCCAGTCCAGCCGGCTGTGTTCGATCGGCGACAAAGTTCATGATCTTCGAAGCGAACTGCAGCTTGCCGATCTTGTCGGGAGTGAGAAAACTCGTACCGGCGTAGTTCGCTTCCATCCATAGTGAACGATCGAGTTCTGTCGGATGACCTACTGATTCGTGAATCGTCAGCCACAGATGCGTTGGGTGCAGTACCAGATCATATTTGCCGGGCTCGACCGCTTTGGCGCTGAGCTTCATGACAGCTTCTTCGCCGGCCTGTTGTGCCTCTCGTTTCCAGTCGTGCTTCAGCATGTATTCGTATCCCATTCCCTGCGGTCCGCCGAGCGCGCTGCGCGTCTGGAAGTCGCCGTTGGCGCGGTTCACGGCAGTCACATTGAAACTCGGGTTGGCACGAATTATGTATTGTTCGATGCGTGAGCCGTCCGTTGATGCGTAGAACTTCTGCTCGTTCACAAATCCCATAAACGAGTTGACGAAGCTGACGCCTTTGGTCTTCATTGCCGACTCGTTGAGCGACAATAGAAACTGAATCTTGTCGTCAATCGAAACTTCAAACGGATCTTTTTCAAACGCGTTCTTCCACGTAGTCACTACCTTATCAACCGGAACCAGCGAGATGCGCTTTCGCTGGTAAATTGAATTCGCCTTTGCGATTTCGACGGCTTGTTGCGTGATGCGCTTGACGTCGTCTGCGGTGACGCTGCGGCTCGACGCAAATCCCCACGTGCCCTTGTAGAGCACGCGCACACCAAACCCGAAATTCTGACCGCGTGAAACGTTTTGCACCTGCTGTTCGCGCGTCGCGATCGATTCGTTGCGATAGCGATTGATGCGAATGTCTGCGTAAGTAACGCCAAGTTTGCGAGCGGTGCTAAGCGCGACATCGGCGAGCGCGTTCTTATCGACGCCGTTTGCGGCAGCTTCTTCCGCGGCGATGACGTCGGTAATCCAGGAGGGCAGGGAAGAGAGCGATATAGCTCCGGCCGCAACCCCGGCCGTCTTCAGAAAGTCACGACGAGAGGTGGTCATTGTAACGCCTCACTCGGATGCTGGAATTAAAAGGACGGCGATGATCTAACGCGGCGGGGTGTGAAAAGTCAACGGTTTTGAAAGTAAACGCCGAAGGCGTTGGCTAATTTCAGCCCAGGGTTGGAGCGTAAGCGACAACCCTGGGTCCACAATAAAAAGACGGACCAAACCCTGAAAGGGTTTCTCGCTTGGCGAACCCTTTCAGGGTTTAATTTATTTTTTGGTGTGTTTCCCCAGGGGTCTCGCTGCGCTCGAACCCTGGGCTGAAATTAGGGAACGCCTTCGGCGTATTAAGCCGAATTGATCGGCGTTTGGGTCGACCGGTCGTGAATACTTTGCGTAAGACCGAAATTGCGATCACTCTTCGCGTCGATACTCCGCGATTACTTCAATCCGGCCGACGATATTTTGGTTAAACTGCGTCAACTCCTCCGCAGGTATCCAGTACTCACGATGCACCGCACTTCCGACGGTTTGCACTTCGTAACGGGTGAGATATTCGTCGCGCATGCGAAAGCGTGTTACATAACCAACTCCTTCCTGCTTTGCATTCCAATCGCGCGCGATTTGGTTGGCATATTCTTCGTTCAGGACGGGATAAAAGATTGGTTGTTCCAGCAGGCGTGGTGGGAAAGCTGTAAACCCGGTTTCGCGAATCAGCTCCAACTCTTTGGCTCCAACAGGTCGAAAGAGAACTGTGGTTTCATCCATCACGATCAAAACCTACCCCAATTCATTCGAAGACGCTTTGGGGGACCTCCGACGATGCCCTGGGCTAATTTTAGTTGAGCCATCATGCGGATTTCAGATCTTTCGAATTGCGCGGCCAGGTTTACGGCACGATCAAAATCGCACCATGCGAAATACGCGGCGTTACTTGAAAGCCACGTCAGGAGTTCGCCAAGATCGCCACTGGCCGACATATTCCACTCACCGTCACGGATATAGTGCGTGTCGAAGCCGTCGAGTTTGACTGCGGCATCGACGAGCTCATTCAGTTTCGGCATCTGCGACTCCATCATGGTAAATCCTCGATCGCTTTTTTCCATGCAATAAAGACTAGCTAAACCAACCAGAAGCCCAGTCCGCTCCTTTCCATGTTTGTGCGTTTCAGTCAGTTCAGTGACCTGATCAAGCAGCTTTAGTGCGAGCCCTCGATTATTTGTTCCGATCCGAACGGCGGTTTCTACTAGATAATTGGCGCGCTGTCGTAAATCGGTAAGTGTCGCGATTTGTTTTTGTATTTCCTGAAGTTCTGCTTCACTCAGCGTCGCAGCGTCCTTCGCACGCTCGATCATTTCAATCATGCGCTGTTTGTCCTCGGGAAGCCCGACGTACGCAGCCGCAATTTTCTCGGCGCGTTCCAGATCTCCGATATTTTGAGCTAAATAGAAGGCGCGCCAGTAAATGGTTGGTTTGAATGAGGGGTTCTTTTCGGCCAGTTGAAAGAGCCCATCAAAATCTTTT
>DASTVU010000193.1:0-7576 GCA_035758935.1 Pyrinomonadaceae bacterium
GAGAGCTTACGCGCAAGACCTCCCTGATCGTCGCGAAGCAAAACAGCTCGAAACACCTGCTGAGCGAAGACACGATCTTTGCGCACTTCGTCCAACGGCTTTCGCAATTCAGAAACGTCACGACCACGTCTGTCGGCGAGCTCAAGCACGACGCGGCGGTTAAGCGTGCGAAAAGCGAGACTGAAGCGATTGTGGTGCTGGTTGAGTTTGACGTCGACGAGTTTCAGAACGGGACTTTGATTCTGAACTCACCCGATCTGGAAGTTCATGTCTATATATTTGAACCAAAGACGGGACAGAAGAAGTTTGAAGGACAGGTTTATTACAAGGCGGTCGGCGGTCCGATGTTGAAGAAGGATAACTGGCCCACAGGCACGCCGATCAGGATCACCACGGAAGCCGTCGGCATCGAGGCCGCAGAACAGGTCCGCGACTGGCTTTTGGTGCAGGATATCAATAGGAAGAACTAACCACAGATTACACAGATTGATCCAGCGCCTTCCCTAACCGTTCGAGTCCCTCTTCAAGCATAGCCGTCTCGCTTGTGATCCCAATCCGAAAGTGCGCAGGCATCTCGAAGAACCTTCCGGGCACGACCGAAGTCTCATACTTCTCCCGCAACAACCGGCAAAGCTCTTCCGAACTTTCACGACGCACACGCGGAAACATCACCGTGCCAAACTGAGGTCTGACGACTTCCAAATCCTCGCGTGTATCGAGAAACTCGTTGAGTAGTTGACGATTTCGATCGAGTAACTGTTTCGCGCGTGCACCGATTTCTTCGAGCTGTTGCAGCGCGACGACGCTCAATCGCTCGCCCGAGTGCACTGGAGTTGAGGCAAATAGATCGTTAAGCAGCCACATCCGTTTGGCGAGCTCCGGTTCAGCCAGAATCCAACCACATCGAAGCCCGCTTAGTCCGAACGCTTTCGTCAAACTGCTCGTCACTACGAATTCGTTTCCGAAATGAAAACTTGTGCGCGGCGATTCTTCAAACAATGTTTCCATGTAGACTTCGTCGATAAGCACGCGCGCACCAACTTCGCGTGCGAGCTCGCCGAGCTGTTTGATTTCTGTGTCGGCGACTAGCACACCACTCGGGTTGTGAAGATTAGTGATGACGATCAGACGAGTGTTTGGAGTGATCAGCGATTCGAGTTCATCGAGCGAGATACCAAAACTGTTTTCGAAGCGGCGCGAGAACCGCTTCACGTTCGCGCCGAGGTAATAAGCAAGCGCGAGCATCGGTTCGTATGCGGGGTGCTCAAACAACACTTCATCACCCGGTTTGATTAAGGCTGCCATCGCAAGGTGGTTGGCAAAAGTTGTTCCCGCTGCGGTCACCACTTCTTCCGGAGAGACTCGATAACGACTGGCAATCCCATCGACCAATGGCTTGTAACCATAACCGCCATTTGTGATCTCGAGATCGTCGAGCGACACGCGCAGTTCGCTCAGCTTCAGATTGCCGACGCCGCTTGTCGCCAGATTGTATTTTGCCACTGAGCTCGTCTTGGCCCAGTTCATGTATGACGAAGTCATGACCTCGCGAGCGGCTGTCATTTGTTCACCTGCTTCCAAAACCAGTACGCCGGAATGCCTGCGATCAGGATCGCGATTCCTATCAAAGTATTAGTCGGGAAATGAAAGACCGTATTAATCGCCACCAGCCAGCAGACCGCTATAAACAGGATCGTTGTAAACGGATGGCCGGGGACTCGGGTTGCTGCCGCTTGTTCGCGTCTCCGAAAGACGAAGATACAGCACGCAGTCAATCCAAAGAAAATCACGTCGACAGATACGACATAGTTGAGGATGCGTTCGTAGGTGCCGAGGATAGCGATCAGGATCGCCAGCAATCCCTGGAGAGCAATAGCCACGATCGGCGCCCGCGTGCGTGGATGCACCATACCGACTTGCTTGAAGAACAATCCATCCTTCGCCATCGCGAAATAAACACGTGGCGCAGTCAGCATGCTTTGACTTAAAAAGCCCACGGTTGAAATTGCGATTCCGGCTGCGATGATTCGCGCGCCAAAATCTCCGAGTGCACTTCGCATCACGTCTGACGCAGGAGCTTTCGAAACCGCTAGACCCTCTGTTCCCAAAACACTGATGTAGACCACGTTCGCCGCAAGATATAGCAACACTACACCAACAACGCCCAGTATCAGTCCGCGTGGCAGGTTCTTGCGCGGCTCTTTGATCTCACCGGCAACGAAGGTCGCTGTTTGCCAACCACCGTAAGCAAAGATGACAGGAACGAGCGCGGCTCCGAATGCTGTTAAGAGATCTGGCGAGACGGGTCGGTCCAACATACCGGAAGGATTCGTGCTTCGACCTGCGAAGATGAATCCGCACACAACCAGCATGGCAATTGCCAGGATCTTTAGCACCATGAGGATGCTCTGCACCGTGCTGCCGGCGCGCACGCCAAGACAGTTGATGACCGTCAGTAATGCGAGGACGATTGCGGCGAGATAAGCCGATGGAATCGGAACGTGGGCCAGTTCGACAAAATAGCGTGCGAACGTAACGGCCACGGCAGCCATGCCACCAGTTTGAATCACAAGCAACAGCACCCAGCCATAAAGAAACGCGACCGCCGGATGAAACGCTTCTCGCAGGTAAGCGTACTGCCCGCCGACGTCGGGCCGCAGCGCAGCCAGTTCGGCCCAGATAAATGCGGCGGCGAGTGCAAACAGCCCGCCTAGCACCCAGGCTCCGAGAATCAGGAAAGGCGTATGAACCTGAAGCGCAACGACGGACGGGTTCATAAAGATCCCGGAGCCGATAATGCCGCCCATCACGATCATGGTGGCATCGAAGAGGCCGAGTCTTCGTGCTAGTTGAGGTTGCTCGTCTATTTGGTCCATTTGAGACAGGATTTATAAGATTCACAAGATTAACAGGATTTGCGTTTGGAATCCTGTAAATCATGCACATCTTCGAAATCCTGTAAAAAGGTCTTTTGACACTCAAATGAGTCTTCGGTACCCTTTCGCGTTTTGCACGAACTATCCGCACAAGCTGAGCCCATCATCACCGCCGGTTTGAGACCTGATCTCTTCGCCGGAAGCGGTGTCTTAACCAACAGCCGATCACTTGTTTTGACTGCGCTGATCGTTCTCGTCGTCGCGGGGTTTGGGTTTCGCGTTAACGGCTTGAGCGCTGAAAGTTTAGGCGAGGACGAGCTCAACAAACTCAGTGCGGTTGCGGATTATCGCGCTCACGGTCTGACGGGCGCGAATGGCGAGCATCCGATGCTCATGAAAGCCTTCCAGGCCGCGACCATTATCCTCGCGGAAAAATGGAACAATACATATCCGTCAAACCAGATCGCCCCTGAAACGGCCTTGCGATTGCCCGGTGCCATCGTCGGAGCATTGAGTGCCGTTTTGATCTTCCTGATCGTGGCAGAGCTGTTTGGCGTTGAAGTCGCGCTGATCGCGGCTGCGTTATGGGCGTTTGATCCCAGCGCCATTGGATTCAGTCGCGTGGCGAAGGAAGACACATTCCTGTTGTTCTTCTTCCTGCTGGCGAATGTGTTTTGGCTGCGCGGTCAACGTGTCGCAGAGAGCACAAATCAAAACCCGAACAAGTACTACTGGGCCACTGCTGCTTCTTACGGCGCGATGGTCGCTTCGAAGTACGTACCGCACCTCTTCACGATCAGCATCTGTTACTACTGGATGTTTCAGAATATTCCGGAGACTCGCTGGCGTTTAGGCAAAAAGCGGCTGCTAACGTTCTTCATCATCATGGGCCTTGTGTTCCTTGTGCTCAGCCCAACGGTCCTGCTTCCCGAGACGTGGAAACAGATGGGCTTGTTTGCCGGCGGCAAGCGCATTAGTCACGATGGCTACGAATTCATGAACAAACTTTACACGCAGCGATTTGAAGATTGGCTGCGTGGCATTCCGATTTACTTCTACTTAGTGTTCACAGCCGTCAAACTGCCGCTTTTAACTGTGATCGGGTTTGTGGTGGGATTGCCGTTATTGTTTCGAAGAAAGCTGGGCGACGGGCGTTACTTCATTTTGTTCTGGTTTATGTTGTGGCTCGTCGCGTTCGCCTTCCCCGGCGGAAAGTTCACACGCTACTACACGACGATTTTGCCGGCAGTGCTGATAACGAGTGCGCTGGGGATTCAGTTTGTTGGTCGTTTTCTCGCCAATGGTATTGCGAGCTTTGATTGGGTCAACAGACCAAATAATCTAAAACACTACGTGCCGGCAACTCTCGCGATGATCGTTATTGTCGCGTCAGTGATTAGTTCAGTTCAGGCGGCGCCGCACTTTCGCTTGTTTACAAACTCGATTGGTGGTGGCACCGCTTGGGCTGGTTACTACTTTCCGCACGATGAATTTTACGACGCAAGCATGCGCGACGTGATGACCGAGGTCGCACGTCGTGCTCGACCCGGCGCGCGCGTTGCGAGTGAGAGCCCATCATTAGCGACGTATTACGCGGAACGTGAGAAACGGCCCGATCTCATCTGTGTATCACTCTCCGACCCTGAAGCTCTTAAACAACTCAGCCTCGGTGACTTCGTAATCGTCGCCCGCGGACGTCGTTACTTCAGCAACGACGGCCTCACCACCACAATTGAGAAGTACAACGTTCCCAGCGCCGAATTCAAACTCGGCGTCGTCCCCTCAGCCAAACTCTACGAACTCAACGAAAGCACGCTCTCAATCGTGGACCTCTTCACCGCACCGAAACCCTGAGCTAATCTTTTGTGCTTTTTGTGCCTTTTTGTGGCTAATGTCTTAACTCAACCTCGATCGGTTTTGCGTCCTTCGAGTCGTAGCCCTCGGGCCAGTTTGAGATGTTGACGCCGTAGAGCCAATCCGATTCGGGGGTGACGGCGAAACGAAGCTTCAGTGGCAGTCCACGCATTGCTCGCAGACGCAGAAACATTCCCGTCAAACGCCACTCCTGTATGAGCGGTTGTCCTTGTGGCTCGACCGGAATCAATCGCGAACCACCGTTCCAACCTTCGACAAAAAGAGTCACGCGAGTTTTCACAAAGCCAGGCGGCGCATCGATCGGCAGCACGGGCTGTATGTGCGCGCGTACAACGATCTCGCTAACCCGTCGCCGATCTTCGCGTTCAGGAATCGTGTATTCGAGAAAACCGGATCCAAATCCCCAGATGTATCCAACTCCCTCACCAATCTTTTCAAAACGTTCGGCACTCGCCATCTGCGGTTTGAATTGATAAAGAATCGTCTTATCGTCTCGAACCGTCATCTGTGGCAACGTTGCCGCATCGCCTTCCGAACGTGACCACGCGAACTGTCGTGGGATCAAATGCCGCTCACTTTGTTGCAACTGCGCCGGGAGCTCAGCGGTTTGCAACGAAGAAAACATTTGCGACGCGCGCCCGATCTCGCCCAGCAACTCTTTATCTCGCGGCGTCGAATAAGTAACTCCATAACCTCTACGCTCATCCGGCGTGAGAATCCAGAACATCGCGCCACCTGCTCCAGCTCTCACATTGCCTTCGAAGAAGGCTCTGTACCAATCGAGCTGCGAAGCACCGTTGTGGCCCTCGACGCCCATACCAAACTCACCAAACACCAGCGGTTTTCCGAGCGAAAAAGCAGCAGCGGCGCGATTCTCAATAAACTCTTTCAAGGCCTTCGGCGAATCCACAAAGCTGTTGTGATCGGGCCGTGGATAAATATGCACATCGCAGTAGTCGATTGTCGGAATCGCGTGATCGGCCAACCACTCACGACGCTCAGATGACGAGCGATATCCCCAGGCTCCCGGTGCAACCAGGTGGTTCGGATCAAGTGACTTCAGATATGCACTCATCTCCGCAAACCACGCACGTCGCTCGGCCCAACGCCCCGTGATCACCTGTGCTTCATTCATCAACTCCCATCCGAAGATCGCCGGATCGTCACGATAAAGCACACCCGTAATCGTGTTTCTTCGCGTCGCAAGTTTTTCGAGGTGTTCTTTATAGAGCCGCCGCGTTTCCGGATTCGTGTAAAAGAGGATCGCCTTTTCGTTATTGATACCAAACTCGTAGCTATCGTCGGCAGCGTCGTTGATTCCGGCCCAGCGCAGATACTGCGTCACGCCACCAGTATCGCGCCACCAGTTTGTCAGGCACAGTTGCACGTAGATGTTGTTCTTGGCTGCTTCCGCAATCACTTTGTCGAGATGCACGAATGCATCCTCGTTCCACTGTCCGGGTGCGAGACGGAAATAGTGATGACGTGGCCAGTCTTCGAAGTCGGCCATCGGCTTGACGTCGTTTGGTCCACCCTCGCCGAACGCCCAAACACGTACGACTTTTATTCCGGCCTGCGAGGCCTGGCGCAGAGTTTCCGGCATCCGTTCACGATCCTCGTCGCGATACATGAGTGCGACGTTCGCGCCCACAAAGCGAAACGGCTTGTGACCCATTACGAACCGTCCGCCCCGTTGGCGCACAAACTGATCCTTTGGATTGTTAGTGGCGTCGTTTGGGGAGGCAACTAAAAAGAGAGCCGCCGCGCTTCCGACAATTACGAGCGCGGCGACCGCAAGCAGCTTCTTATTCATCAACGCAGTAATAGGGGACAACCAAATAAAACTATCTCGGATTCGTCATTCTGATGAAGCCAATAATCGCACAAACCGCGCCGAGAACCACAAACAGGTTAAAAAACGCGCCGACGCCGAGTGCCATGGAGAGATCGACGGAATTCGCCGAGATACCCAGCACCGCAAAAATGCCGAATACCAGGAAGTGAAGGTGATAGATGACCATGCAAACAGCTGCATAAGAGAACCAACGGGCAGAGGGTCCAAAAGCCGCCGACCTCTGGAAACCGAGTACGGACGCTATCAACCACGCAACACCTCCCGCAACCAATAACAACACGACCACTGGAAAGAAATAATTTGGCTGCGTAGCCCGTAGTTGCGGCTGCAAGAACTCTATCAGCAGTGGAAACATTTTCGGTGCGTTTCTCCTTCGTTATCTGAACCTGTTAACAAAACGAGCGCCGTCTGCGCACGTAAGCCGCTTTGGTGTGTGCACAAACGGCGTCCAAGATGGGGGCCGGGCAACAGGCGCAAATTTACACAGCGGGAACCAAGCTCCGCCCCGCTGTCCAGTGTCAGCGCTGCTATTGCGTAATGTGAATCTCTTCCTCTTTGTTTACATGCCCGAGGAAGTAAATCAAGCCACAAACAAAGGCTATTGCTGCCAACCCGAGTGCGATCCATCCTGACGAATGGCCGCCGGCGGGGTTCGGATCGGTCACAAACCTGTAAAAGTAGTAGATCGCTCCGATGGCGGCTGCAATGCCCACCAATATCGCGAGAATATCTTTCAGGCTTTTCATTTTGAACCTCCGGCCAGGAAATTTTTATGAAGGTTAAGGAAAAAGCCGCATCTTTTGCGCTAATTATGCCGTCATGTTAACGCCGCGCCATGAGGGAATGCAAGTCAGATATTTACTCGAGATCACTCGGAACGTACTGTAGGGGCGGCCCTCCGTGGCCGCCCTCGGTTGACAAACGGATTCAAGAAATCAACAGCCCGGTTTTTGCGAACACAATCCCAATC
>DASTVU010000194.1:0-7779 GCA_035758935.1 Pyrinomonadaceae bacterium
CTGAAAACTACGGTGACGCAGGAAACCAAAAATGTTTCCGTGAAGTTCATTGGTGCCCGACTTGGTCACCACGTTAACCACACCGCCGGCAGAACGGCCGAATTCGGCAGCAAACGAATTTGTGACGACCTGAAACTCCTGCACCGCTTCCTGACTAACTGTCGAACGCGATGCATTGACGGAATTGTCTGTATTGTCAGCGCCGTCGACCTGCACAAGATTCGAACGTCCGCGCTGTCCACCAAAGTTCAAGCCAGTGGTGGGCGCGGGTCCAATCGGACGGCCGTTGTCTCGTCCGACTGTCGACGTTGTCATCGCAAACTGGATGTAGTTTCGTTCATTAATCGGCAGGTTGTTGATGCGCTGCTGATCGATCGTAGTTGAGACTGCTGTTTTTGAAGTCTCAACGATTTCGGAAGTGGCGTCGGAAACCGTAACAGTCTCACTGATTTGTCCGGGTTCAAGTGGAACGTCCAGGGTCGCGGCTTGTCCCACGGTTACTGTGATTTTAGGTAGAACTGCTTTTTTGAAGTTCGCCGCTTCCACTGTTACTTCGTAGTCGCCAGGTGGCACATTGATGATGCGATAGAAGCCTTCGTCGTTAGTAGTAGCAGTGCGCGAGAAGTTCGTGTTTGGGTTACGCGCGGTGACGGTTGCGTTAGCCACAACGGCACCGGTAGCGTCTTTAACAACGCCCTGAATGTCGGCAGCGTTTGACTGCGCCTGTCCAAAAGCCATGGGGGCACAAATAAGTAAGACCATTAGCAAACAGGGTATTTGAAATGATCTGATAAGCCGGGACTTTAACGATACCAACATCGTCGTTTTCTCCTTAGTAGTGTTTCGCGGCTCTGGAATTCGCGCGGTCACTGACGACTCTTTTGAGTTAACCTTTCGCTACCAGTGGACGAGTGTCGGAGATCCGTCTCCGATTTGCTGACGGCGTGTGGGAGTTGCTTAGCCGTTGTCATGTAGCCCTGGGACAGCAACAGTGACAGAGAGACCAGCACTGGCCAAGCCTTTTTACTCTAAAAGTAGCAACGTGGCAAGCAGTTTAACCTGCGCGTAAGGGACTGCGGCGGCTCCGGTTTGGCGAGCGAGTTGCTCGTGCGATTCGATTTCTAAAGCGATTACTGGCGCCGCAGATCGCGATGCCGAGTCCCGCGAGACGTGGTTTGAAAGCGAGGCGACGCAACCATCCGGAAATTCGCAGTCGGGAATCAAACTTTTGTGCGTACTCGGCCGTGTAATTTGCACACAGATCGCTAGTTGCCAATTTGTCGCGGTAGCGAACAATTACATCCGCTGCTAATTCACCGCTCTCCAAAGCCATCAGCATCCCACTGCCTGTGAAAGGATCGATAAACGCCGCTGAATCGCCAATGGCCAGCAAACCGTTGGCTGGGCTGGGGTTTTGTCGGCCGAAACGTTCCCACGAGGCGCTCAGCCACTCGGATTCAGGTTGTGCATGTTCGAGGGTGTAAGCGGCCCGTTGGTTTTTCATCACCATTTCGCGCATGACAAGTTCCGGATTTGAGTAGTGACGCTTGACCTGTTCCGCGGAGATGATGAAGCAGAGATTGCTGATGTCTCCTTCGACGCTGCTCAAACCGCCATAACCTTCGGGGTAGAAGTAGATCTCGCAGGCGTTGGGTGCCACGCGTGTGTTTCTTAGGTGAACCTTGAAAGCAATTAACTTTGCTTTTGATTTTGGCTCACCGGTGTGAAGCTTTCTGGTGAGAATGTGAGCGCGACCGGTGGCGTCGATGGTTAGTGGAGCGAAGTACTCCTCGTCGTGACCATTTGTTTTCAGTTTGACTCCGTGTACTTCTTGGCCTTCGCGTATTGGTTCGGTGATGGTTGTTCCTTCCAACACGGTGACACCACAATCACGCGCGCGTTGCAAGAGCACGTGGTCCATAACGGCGCGGCTCAAACCGAGTGCGGCAGGTTCGCCAAACCAACTGCTTGGAATTGTGACGTGATGTCCGCGTGCGGAGTAAAAGACTGTTTCTGTGATCGTTGCAGGACTGGAGATTTTGATCGCGTCAGCAGCACCGAGGTTTTCGAAGTGTCGCACGCATTCGGGTGAGATGAATTCTCCGCACAGTTTTGCTCGTGGAAATTTTTTCTGCTCGACAAGCAGGACACGCAGATCGTTGCGCGCTAGACGTATCGCGGCGCTCGAGCCCGCCGGCCCGCCACCGGCGATGATCACGTCGAAGTTGTGCGGTGTTGCGACCATTATGTGCTTTTTGTGCCTCTTTGTGGCCACTATGCCGCGCTTAGTACCAAACGAAACGGAAACTTGCGTTCCACCCAAACATCACGCAGTCCTGCACGCTGGCCCAACTTCAACAACTCATCCGCTTTAAAACTCCGCAATATCGACAACGCACCATCATGTCGCAGCAGTCGATTGTGCAAAACCAATTTCCCAAGCGTCGTATAAAGCAAGTACGCAATCGGATGACGATTGAGATCGATCACAAATATCCGTCGCTTCGCCACGCGACTCATCTCACGAAGAATCCCGACAACCTGCTCGTCGACGAAGTGATGCGTGAAGAGCGAACAGATTACGTAATCGAAACGATTATCCGCGAAAGGAAGCTCTAACGCGTCGCCACGCACCGAACTAATTTCATCGAAACGCTGCGACTCTTCATTGATCGACTCCGCGGACCGCTCGTTTAACTCCAGGCCCACAGCACTCACGCGTCGATTTGTCTGTTTGGCCCAACCGGCAGTCACGCGCAACAACTCGCCTGAACCCGCCCCCACATCGAGTATTGAAAAGTTTGACAGGCCTTGCGCTTCGATATCGGGAAAAAGCGTGGTCCTTAAACTGTGCGCATCACCCATCCAGCGGTTGACTAACTGCAACTCACCGATACAACTCTCATACTCCTCGGGTGTGTAATCACCGGTATCGATGTATTCGAGCCTGTGACTGCGCCGTTTGAATTTGTCGAGCATCCTGAACCCAGCTGTTAATGATCTGTTCTCTCAATCACAAGGGCACTGTTCTTCGAGCCGAAGCCGATGCAGTTGCAGAGAGCGAGTCGTACATTCGCTTCACGTGCTTCGTTGGGAACATAGTCGAGATCACAATCAGGGTCCGGTTCATCAAGATTAATGGTGGGTGGAATCTTGTTCGTATGCATCGCGCAGAGCGCTGCTCCGAGTCCGGCGGCGCCACTCGCACCTTGCGGATGACCAATTTGCGACTTCGTCGCCGACATTGGAATCCGCGCCGCTTGTCCGTCAAAAGCAAGCTTCAAAGCGCTGGTCTCGATTCGATCGTTGAGCAGAGTTGAGGTGCCGTGCAGGTTTACATAGTCAATATCCTTAGGCTCGCAGCCGGCATCCTCGAGCGCCAAACGCATCGCGCGCGCAGGTTCATAACCATCTTCAGCCAGTCGAACGCGATGGTATGCATCGCAGGTAGCTCCATAGCCAATAACTTCGGCGTAGATGTGTGCACGACGATCGAGCGCGTGTTTCAGTTCTTCGAAGACATACATCCAGGACCCTTCGCCGAGTACCATGCCGGATCGATTGCGCGAGAACGGTCTTGAAGCACGGTGCGGCTCCTCGTTCCAATCACTTGTCAACACAGTCATCAAATTGAAGCCGGCCAAAATGCCGGGCGCGATCGGAGCGTCGACGCCACCTGTAATCATCACGTCCTGCCGGCCGAGTGCGATGTGCTGTGCGGCGTAAGCCATCGCGTCTGTCGAGCTGGTGCAACCTGTCGAAACGATGTGCGACAGTCCACGCAGACCAAACGCCATCGACAACTCGCTCGACAATCCGCCATGAGTAGACGATGGGATCGTGTAGACGCTTGCTTTGTAAGTTGGACCAACGTACCAGTACTCGTACTGTTGCTCAGTAAACGCGAGGCCTCCGCCACCTGTTCCGAGCTCCACACCAAAGGCCTGGCGTTCATCAAGCGATAGATCGTTCGTAAACAGCTTCGCGTCTTCCAACGCTTCACGAGCAGCTGCAAGCGCGAGTGGTACGGTCCGCGCAACGTGTTTGCGATCTTTTGGATTTAACTGCGACTGCCAATCGAACGAAGGAACTTCAGCAGCGATTTGGACCGGGGAACTTGAAGGATCAAAAGATTCGATGCGGCGCACGCCGCTCCTGGCGTTTATTAATCCATCCCAGAACGCGTCGCGACCAATACCAAGTGGAGTGACACACCCCATTCCCGTGATGACAACTCTGCGTGGACGCGTCAGCGCTTTGAACATGCGAATCGTCGCCTCAGTTCACAACGGGGGTTTTAAAAGGGAGGAGAAGAATAGCAAATGCCACAAAAAGGCACAAAAAGCTTGAAAATGCTTTCTGTGCCCTTTGTGCTTCTTTGTGGCTAAACCTTCGTACCGCACTCGGTGCAGAATTTCGCGCCGGGAGCCAGCTCGGCTTTACAGTTTGCACACGTGGCGTTCCCTTGCTTCGCGCCACACTCCGTGCAGAACTTTGCGCCGCCCGCGTTCGGATGACCACACTGCGGACACGGCACACCTGCCACCGGTGCGGATTGTTGCGCCGAACCCTGGCCCGACTGCTGGCTTGACTGCTTCATCGCGTCGCTCATCGCACCTGCCATTGCATTTCCGAGTGCGAATCCCGCGCCCAGCCCAACGCCGGTTCCGGCGCCGCCTGATGGATTCTGCGCCGCGTCGCGCATCGCATCTGCTGCCTGGAACTGAGCGTAACGTCCTACGTCGCCGATCACGCCCATCGAAGTGCGCTTGTCCATCGCTGCTTCAACTTCCTGCGGCAGCGAAATATTCTCGATGACGAACTTCGTTAACTCGAGGCCAAACGTCTTGAACTCTTCGTTCAGTTTTACTCGTGTGAACTTCGCGAGCTCATCGTAGTTTGACGCGAGATCGAGGGCGGCGATTTTGGATTCTCCGAGCGCATCACTGAAACCACCAACGAGCGTGCGTTTCAGTTGACCTTCGATGTCTTCAGTGACGAAGTGCGCATTCGTTCCGGCGATCTCTTTAATAAACGCCTGCGGATCCGCTACGCGCATCGAGTAGATCCCAAAAGCTCGCAAACGGACCATGCCGAAGTCAGTATCGCGCATCATGATCGGATTGGGTGTCCCCCACTTCAGATCCGTGAACTGTTTGGTGTTGACGAAGTAGACCTCAGCTTTGAAAGGCGAGTTGAAGCCGTACTTCCATGCGCCTAACTTAGACAGAATTGGAGTGTTTCCGCCGTCGATGGTGTAGCGACCGGGAGGAAACTGATCGGCGATCTGGCCTTCGTGCACAAAGACCGCAGCTTGCGTTTCGCGAACGATGAGCTGCGCTCCGTTCTTGATTTCCTGATCCTTGACCGGAAATCGGTACAAGAGCGTGTTTGGCGAGTCGTCGAGCCATTCAATGACTTCGATGAACTGTGACGTCGGACTCAGTCGATCAAGTATTCCCATTTTGCTTGCCTCATCTCGTTACAGGGTTGAAACCAGGGGAGATTATACAATTAGCCACTGGCCTTCGTCCTCTTACGCACAACCAACAGCGCCGTTAACCCGCCTGCCATATCAATCAGACTATCGACAATCGAAGCCGTCCGCGACGGAACAAAGCTCTGATGGTACTCATCAATTAACGCATAAACAACGACCAGAGTTGCGGAGATCAGGAACCAGCGCTGGCTAATCGCCGCCCGTGGAGAGGTGCGAAACGCGCGTGCAGCCAGAAATCCGAGAATTGCGTACTCGGTAAAGTGTGCGATCTTTCGCGTTATTAAGTGGATCGTGGCCAGTGTTTCGGCGCTCGTCTGGGGAAACAACCAGAGCACCAGTGGCCCAATAATTCGAGACGTGTTAGAGGCTGAGAAGCTGTTTGAGGAGGCGTAGGAGATAAAACCAAGCCAGATAATGAGCGGTAGGTATCGGCTTAGAAACCTTTTAAAGCTGGCCACAGCAAATCTGCTTTTGTGCTTTATGTGCCTTTTTGTGGCTAAAACTTTGTGGCTACAGTGCGGCTGCGCCTGAAACGACTTCGATGATCTCGTTGGTAATTGCTGCCTGACGAATTCGATTCATGTTGAGCGTCAAACTCTCGATCAGTTCGCTTGCGTTCTTCGACGCGGAATCCATCGCCGTCATGCGTGCGCCCTGCTCTGACGCTATTGACTCCAATAAGGCTCGAAAGATCTGCGTTTCAATAAGACGCGGCAAGAGTTGGCTGAACATCTCTTGAGGTGGTTGCTCGTAAATGTAATCAACGAGCGACACGGGTTGCTGCGACTTCGCTTCTACTGACTCTTCTTCCTTCGCGCGCGAGACTGGTAGCAACTGTTCCAACACCACGCGCTGCGAAAGTACAGATTTGAACTCGTTGTAGATGAGGAAAACTTTATCGATACCGGGATCGTCGGTGTACGTTTTGATCACGTCGCGAGCAACTTCAAGCGCTTCTGAAAACTCGACGCGACCTTTTCCAGTCAGCCCAATATATTCGCCGGCGATCGTCGCATGGCGGTTGCGGAAGAAGTCGCGACCCTTGCGACCGATCGCCATGATCTCCATCGACTTGTCGGAGTTCTCGCGCATGAAAGCCTGAGCGGCCTTGGTGAGATTGGTGTTGAAGGCGCCACACAACCCCTTGTCGGCAGTAATAAGCACCAGCAGGTAACGCTCGTCGCCGCGAAGATCGAGAAGTGGATGATGAAAGTCTTCGTCCGTGCGTTTCGCGAGCTCGCCTAAAACTTCCGCCATCTTGTTTGCAAACGGACGCGCCGTTACTACGCGATCCTGCGCGCGCTTGAGCTTCGCCGCAGAGACCATCTTCATGGCCTTGGTGATCTGCTGCGTGTTCTTGACCGACTTAATGCGCCGGCGGATGTCGAGAAGATTAGGCATTGCGTTCCGTCATCAAGCTGTCGGCTGAGTTGCTGCTGCGCTGGCCGAGGATCTAGTTGGAGTAAAGTCAGTCGGCGATTCCTTCTTCCAGCTACCTTTAAAGTCTTCGAGCAACTGCTTCAATCCCGCCTTGATTTCATCGGTTAACGACTTCTTCTCGGCGATGTCAGCAAGCAGTCCTGGGTGCGAGTTTTCGACAAACTTGAGCAAGCTGGTTTCGAAGTCGCGAATGTCTTCGATCGCGACGTCATCAGTGAAGCCGTTGGTTGCGGCCCAAATCACGAGCACCTGTTTTTCAACGTCCATCGGGTGATACTGAGGTTGCTTCAGGATCTCTGTCAGACGTTGACCACGTGCTAGCTGAGCCTGCGTAGCTTTGTCGAGGTCAGAACCGAACTGAGCAAATGCCTGCAACTCACGGAACTGCGCCAGGTCGAGACGAAGCGTTCCCGCAACCTGTTTCATCGCCTTGATCTGCGCTGAACCACCCACGCGCGACACGCTGTTACCAACGTTGATTGCCGGTCGGAAACCGCTGTTGAAGAGGTCGGCTTCGAGAAAGATCTGTCCGTCAGTAATAGAGATCACGTTTGTCGGGATGTAAGCTGATACATCACCGGCCTGTGTTTCGATAATTGGCAGTGCTGTCAATGAGCCGCCGCCTTTCACCAAATGTTTGATCGTATCCGGAACATCATTCATTTGTCTTGCAACATTATCATCGGTAATAATTTTGGCAGCTCTTTCCAATAAGCGGCTATGCAAATAGAACACATCACCAGGATATGCTTCACGGCCCGGTGGACGTCGCAGCAACAACGAAATCTCGCGATACGCGGCCGCCTGCTTGGAAAGGTCGTCGTAAATTGTGAGCGCGT
>DASTVU010000195.1:0-14098 GCA_035758935.1 Pyrinomonadaceae bacterium
CCTCATATAGATATGTTTCTTGTCTAAAAAGATTACGCAGATATAGTATTCGGTAATGCCTCCTCGTCTCGCAGCAGTTTCCGGGAAGCTCAAGGGAGCAGTATTCGCAGTCGGCGATGAACCGCTTGTCATTGGTCGCGATACGGGTGCCGGTCTCTGCATCGCTGATGCCTCTGTGTCGCGCCGTCATTCCAGGATCGAAAAGAAGGAAACGGGATTTGTAATCGCTGATCTGGAGAGTCTTAATGGGACATTCGTTAACGATGTTCCCGTCAAGAATCGGCTGCTCGAGCACGGCGATCGCGTGCGCATCGGCAACGCACATTTCGTTTTCCTCACACACGATGGCGAGCCGGCTTCGAAATCGAGTGACGTTACCCTCGACGAAGCTCAGGTAGTCAGCGGCTCTACGGTACAGATCCGTTTCGACGAAGCGCTCTATCAGATGGCTCGCGATTTGAGCGCGCTGATGAAAGTCAGCACGGTCATCAACTCGATCCGTGGACTCGACAACCTGCTCGAACGACTTCTCGAGCTGCTCTTTGAAGTTGTTCCGGCTCAGCGTGGCGCCATTTTGCTTACGAACGAAGGAGCGTTTGAAACGAACCATGTTTTCGCACTCGATCGCGCGCGCGGAAAGGATCAAGCTGTAAAAGTCAGCCGGACGATCGTGCAGCAGGTGTTGAGAGACGGCGTTGCATTGCTGGCCGGCAACGGAGACGAGGAAAAACAGCTTGCCACTGAGAGCTTGATTAGGGCGCGCACGCATTCAGTGATGTGCGTGCCGCTGATCATGTTTGATCGGAAACTTGGTGTGTTGTATCTCGACAGCACACTGCCGCGCGACAAGTTCAATCGTGATCATCTCCAGCTCGTTACTGCTATCGCCAGTATTGCTGCCGTCGCGATCGAGAATGCCCGGCAGTTTGAGTGGCTCGAAACAGAGAACGAGCGGCTGCTGGCTGATGTAAACATAGAGCACAACATGATCGGCGACGGCGCGGCAATGCAACGCATTTACCACTTCATCTCGAAAGTGGCGCCGACCGATGCGACTGTCCTGATCGGTGGCGAGAGTGGAACGGGAAAAGAGCTTGCGGCACGAGCGATTCATCGCAACAGTAAGCGCGCACAAAAACCGTTTATGGCCGTGAACTGCGCGGCGCTTAGCGATTCGCTGCTCGAGACCGAACTGTTTGGTCACGAAAAAGGCTCGTTTACAGGCGCGATTGCGCAGAAAAAAGGTCGTCTCGAAACCGCCGATGGCGGCACTGTGTTTCTGGATGAAATCGGAGAGCTGACGCAGCAACTGCAAGTGAAACTTTTGCGCGTGCTTCAGGAACGACAGTTTGAACGGGTCGGTGGAACTGCAACCATCAAGGTCGATCTGAGATTAATTGCGGCCACAAACAAGAATCTCGAAGAGGCGATTGAGAGCGGTCAGTTCCGGCAGGATCTCTACTATCGTCTGAACGTTGTTTCGCTCGAAATGCCGCCGCTACGCGATCGGCGTGAAGACATAATGCTGCTCGCAACTTATTTCGCGGATAAATACGGCACCATGTGTAATCGAAAGTTGAAAGGTTTCACGGCTGAAGCTCGCGCGTGTTTGACGGCTTACGACTGGCCCGGTAATGTGCGTGAGCTCGAGAACACGATTGAACGCGCAGTAGTGCTCGGCACAACCGACCTGGTACTGGCGGAAGATTTGCCGGAGGCTATGCTTGAGAGAGAAGTTAACGTTACTAACCCCGCCACATATCACACTGCCGTGGCACAAGCTAAGAAACAAATTATTCAGGACGCGATGGATCAGACGAAGAGTAATTACAACGATGCCGCGAGGCTTCTTGGAGTGCATCCTAATTACTTGCACCGCCTGGTACGGAATCTGAATTTGAAAGATCAATTGAAGTAGGAAGTTTACGTGCAAAACGAACAAGTTGATCTATTCCTGCGCGAAGCGACGCCCGAGGACGAGCCCTTCTTGTTAGAGGTTTACGCCAGCACGCGTATCGAAGAGCTGGAAGGGTTGGGTTGGAACGAAGATCAGAAGCGCGCTTTTATTAAGATGCAGTTTACTGCGCGCGAACGGACTTATCCCCGTGTCGATAATCGAATCATTCTTTTGAACGGATGTCCGGTCGGCAGAATGATGGTTGACCGAGCTGACGCATCGATACTGCTGAGAGACATTGCTCTTTTAACAGAGTATAGAAACGCAGGTATCGGAAGCCGTTTGATAACGGAGCTAATGAAGGATGCTGCCTCAGTAGGCAAGCCGATCCAACTGCATGTCGTGGCCACATCTCCCGCAGTGCGCTTGTACGAGCGTTTGGGATTCAAAAAAACCGGCGACGAAACAGCTGCATATTTGGAAATGAAATGGGTTCCTGCCACAAGTTGAATTAATGCCTAGCTACTCTATCAATCCTTATATCAGCTTCATCGAAAGTCGACTGTTTCCGGAGTTTGTCCAAAACGCCGTCTTTCACCGGTTAACCGGGATGATATTAGAACCGAGCGAAACGGTTCGCGGTATGTTGTCTGCGACCAGGTCGGGAAGTCGAACGTCGCTCAGCGAAAATGATTTCAACAATCTGAGCGGTGGCAGGGCGCAATTGATTCAACTGCTTCAACAGGAGTTTTTGCTCCCGGAAGGTCACGATCCTTTAGCCTCCTTGCTTAACCACTATGTGACTCGCCCGATTCAAAATCCGGCTGTGGCATACCGTTCGACAACCGGAGACTGGATCCTGGTACGCACTTCAATGGAGCATACCGTCTATTCGCGAAAACGCGACGAACTGCCGGAGATCATTGAAGAAAAATTGCCGTCGCTGATTGCCGGTGTACTGTTGATGGCTGACGGAACCAGAACGCTCCAGCAGATTTTTAGCGCGCTAAGAGGAACGAACGGCGCGAGCGTTCTGGAGGATTCCGAATTTAGAGCGGCAGTAGATTTTCTAACGAGTCAGGAACGGCAGCTCATTAAGTTCACCACTCGATTGGAAGATTTGGATCATCCTTTTACGTTCGTCAACATAGTGCCGCGCAATCTTTATCATTCCGAGAGAAAGGACCAGCCGCGTCCTCACAGTTCTACCGAAGCCATAATCGATTTCCATTTAGACGGGATTGAAGATGCGAGTTGGGAATTTGATCAAATAGAACCCACCGTAAACCACTGTTTCCGTTTCTCCCATGAGGCGCTGGGTGGCCTCGATTACGGCTCGCGATTTTGCCTTTCCACTCTGAAGCCTGAAGTAGTCCCGTTAATGAACTGCTCGTCCCAGCTCGAGGTATTGGAAGTTGGCGGCGGCACCGGTAGCTTTGCGCGTGCGTTTATAAAAGAAGCAGCGAGCTTGAACGCAACCCGTGTGAATTATCACATCCTCGATCTATCACCGGCTTTGATGGAGAATCAACGTAAGATCTTGTCTGAACTCTTACCTGAGAGCCGGCATTTCCATCAGAATGCGACAGAGTTTGATCTTCCGGGGCACACCTTTGACCTGATTATTTCTAACGAAGTTATAGCGGATTTTCCCGTCGCCTCCGTTCAGCGTAAGAATGGCAATGAGTTCCAGGGAGAGGGCGCTTACTACGTGGACAAGTATGGTCTTTGGGAGAAGGATGCTCCCGATTCCTTCGTGGTTAACTCCGGCGCGTTTCGCTTTATCGAGCGCGCATGGGAACACTTAAAGCCAGGCGGGACGCTCATCGTAACGGAATATGGGTCGGAACAAATATATCCGGCCCGGTCTTATAACTTGAACCACGACGAGTTTACGATTCACTTTGGCCACCTTGCTGCTTGTGCTGCGAAGGTGGGCTTTCAGTGCCGCCTGCTGACGTTGAAGGAGTTCCTTGATTTTGACGACGACGTTTTTGTTCTGAATGGACGTGAAGAGCATCTGCTCTGCCTGAATCATGTCTTTAAGAATCACGGACAGGTTCTTGATTACGCGGTGATTTCCAAATCAGAATTCGAAAAACGATATCAAAGAATAGTAGATGAGACTGGTTTGATCGGGTATTCTTTCTCGCCGCTGAACAAGGGATATCACTTTGGCCCAAGCATAAAAGACTTTCTGGTTTTGATAATGAACAAAGCTGAATAGGGGCTTTGCACAAATCCCGCCCACGGCAGTGGGCGGATTGTTCAAGTCGTTTCTATTTCAAACTAATTGTGTGAGTTCGAATACCGCCAACGGAAGTTGGCGGATTGTCCAGTAAACAGTTAAGGACTTGAAGTATCCGCCAACTTCCGTTGGCGGTATTACTAGCCGGTTTAGAGTTGAGAGTTCTGTAGAAAGGACTTGAACAATCCGCCCACTGCCGTGGGCGGGATTTAGGATTTTTGGTGCAAAGCTGAATTGGTTATTAGGCTACAAGAAAGGAGATTTGAATGGAGGCTTCTTTAACGCACGAGGAATTTTCTAAAAATGCAAATACTAAATTTCAAGTTCAGGCTGATGAAAATAATCACGTGGATTTGGATCTAATCGCGATCTCGGAACTCAAGGTATATCCTAAGCAGGAGGAGTTTACGCTCGAATTTCGTGGCCCATTAAACATGTTTCTCGGTCAGGGCATACGCAACTTCTCGCACGATCAAATGGGCCAGTTTGAGCTCTTCATCGTGCCGGTCAAGCAAGACGAGCAGGGCTTTTACTACGAAGCAATCTTCAATCGCATTCGCGAGTAGTCAGTCAAAATGAGCAGCCAATCACCAGGATCTTCAAACATTACACTTCGTCCAGTTGGTGCGGACGACTACGATTTTCTCGTTGAAGTTTATGGCAGCACTCGGGCCGAGGAGATGGCTTTAGTGCCCTGGACCACCGAACAGCAGCAGGCGTTCGTCCGATCGCAGTTTGCCGCGCAACAAGACCATTATGCGAAGAAATATCCCGCGGCTACCCACGACATAATCGTGTCTGACAACCGGCCTGTGGGTCGTCTATATGTTGCCCGGTTGGACCAGGAGATTCGAATTATAGATATAACCTTGCTGCCTGCCGAGCGGAATGCCGGGATCGGTAACTATCTGATCCAGCAATTGCTCGGCGAAGCAAACCGCGACGGAAAAGTTACACGGATATATGTGGAAGAATTCAATCCTTCCCTTCGTCTCTTTGAACGTTTGGGTTTCTCACCGACCGAGCAGCAGGGAATTCACCTGTTAATGCAGTGCAATCCCAATCAGCACCTCACGCCCTAGCTTTATCCTTTTTCCAGGAAGAACCACGAACTCTGGGGTTGATATCAGGAAGCTAAGAATGCAGGCGATTGATAACGGCCTCGTAGTGTGGAGTGCGCGTATCTTTGGATCCAACCGGAACGACCAGGAAGGAGAACATACCCAATTCCTCATGCTCGATCAGATAGGTATCCTGTTTAAGAGTTGTCTCTTTTGGACCACGAAAAAGCAGTGAAAAGCCTTCTTTACCTGCCGCTGTCTGTTTCCGTGAAGCAAAACTGGTTACGTCAACCAATCTAATCTTCACTTTTGACGCTTCGTGATTGATCAGGAAATTTGTGCCTAGTTGGGATTTGAAAGACGCCATATTCAAGCCAGCCGCCGTTGACTTGCCCATGGCCGAGGCCATGTCCGTGACGGACAGCGGAATTCCCGCTGCAACTGCTCCGAACATACCTCGCTTCAAAAATTCTCGGCGCGAACTATTCATCTGTTTTCTCCTAGAAAAATGCTTGACCTGGGCTTGCGGTAAAAATGGTGGTGCAGTCTATTTCTTCTTTTCAAAACTTGCAATAAAAAAAACATACGAAAAAGATTTTAGAGAATCTTTCACTACACTCTTGTAATATCTCCGCTTTCGATCTATAGTGCGCCCTCGTCGCTCGACCCAAAGACAAGGCGGAACCTTTCCGCACGAGTTAAAACTTGACATGACAGGTTCTGCATCGGTTTGCAAAAAACCGTGCGCGCAGTCGAAACCACTGTATGGGCCAACTCCAGAGACACATACAGTCGGCCAGATAATCAAAAGATTCCATAACGGCTTTCCTAAAAGGAATAAGGAGACGATTCGATGGCCCAACCATATGTAGGCGAAATAAGAATGTTTGCCGGTAACTTTCCGCCGGTTGGCTGGATGTTTTGTGATGGACAGACATTGCCAATTAGCGAGAACGAAACCTTGTTTCAATTGATTGGTACGACGTATGGCGGAGACGGTGAAAGTACATTTAATTTGCCCAATCTTCAGAGCAGGATTCCTCTACACTTCGGCACCGGTCCGGATGGTGTTACCTATCAACTGGCGGAAGCAGCTGGAACAGAGTCAGTAACACTTACTACGCAGCAGATTCCGATTCATACTCATGCCCAGCTATGTAGCTCCGGCGCTGGTCTAGTTGCGGCCGACCCGGTCAACAATGTTGCCTCGAAAACGGACCTGAGCCAATACAGCAGTGCGGGTGCGACCGTCGCAATGGGGAACCCGAATTTGCTGAGCGATCCGACAGGCGGTTCCCAGCCACACGAAAATTGCCAGCCGTTCCTGTGCATCAACTACATCATTTCGCTCTTTGGGATCTTTCCTTCACCAACCTGAGTTTGGTGGTTTGCGGGAATTAAAGACCATTGGGTGAAGCTTAACTGAATGCAAATTATAAGGAGTCGCAAAAATGGCTGAACCGTTCTTGTCAGAAATCAGGATCTTTTCTTTCAACTTTGCGCCGAAGGGCTGGGCATTGTGCAACGGGCAATTATTGCCCATTAATCAGAACCAGGCTCTATTCTCTTTGTTGGGCACCACCTATGGAGGGAATGGACAAACCAACTTCGCGCTTCCTAACTTGCGAGGCAGAGCGTCAATTCACGAAGGGAGCGGTTTCACTCTGGGCCAGGCCGGAGGGCAGTCAGCCCACACTGTAACCATGAGTGAGATGCCTCAGCATACTCATTTTCAAAACAGCAACATGTGTATTGGTGGCAATGTCATTAATGCAGCCCTGGGGGACCCCACAAATAACTACTGGGCCAACAATGGCAAGAACCAGTATGCCACGAACACGTTTGATAGAGTGATGCATCCAAGCGCCGTTACCAACGTTGGTGGCAGCCAGCCGCATAACAATATGCAGCCTTATCTGGTGCTTAATTTCTGTATTGCGCTCCAGGGAATTTTCCCGTCGCAAACTTAAAAGGGAGAGAAAACATGGCTGATCCTTTTGTCGCTGAAATCAGAATTTTTCCATTCAACTTTGCGCCCAAAGGGTGGGCATTCTGCGATGGGCAGCTCCTGCCGCTAAGTCAGAATACGGCCCTCTTCTCTCTGTTGGGAACAACCTATGGCGGTGATGGCAAGTCGACCTTTGCGCTTCCGGATTTGCAGGGCCGCGCCGCAATGCATCCGGGACAAGGGCAGGGATTAAGCCTGCGCGATCTCGGCGAGATTGGTGGATCTGAGTTTGTTACGCTGCTTGAATCCGAAATCCCTAGCCACGCGCATGGTGTTGGCCGTGCGTCCAATGTGGCCGGCGATTCAGTCCTGCCCGAGAACTGTGTCTGGGCCCAGTCAGGCGCTGGTCGTGGAGCGGCTGCTCTTTATATAGCGGGTCCGCCTACCGGGAAAGTGAACCCCAATTCCCTGACTCCCGCTGGAGGTAGTCTGCCGCACAACAATATGCAGAATTACTTGACGCTCAATTTCTGTATCGCCTTGCAGGGAGTCTTTCCGGCCCGGCCTTAAGTCGATCGCATTGCTGATCAAGCGTCTCGCACTCAAAATTGCGTCACTCTTATTCCCAATGCTCCAGGATGCGCCCGTCGTAGCTGGAACTAAGGAGGTAAAATGCTTTTCGCGCCCAGAAAATTCAATACAGCGGTTACTAGAGTTTTGACTGTCTTCTCCCTGGCAGTGGTAAGCGTCCTGGTATTCGCGGCCGTTCCAGGCTCGGTGTCTGCCGGTGGGAGCCGGGCTGAGCGACGCAATCATCGCATCCGTATGCCCGCCGCAGCGGCTGCTGCCAACACAGCCGCAACGGCAAACTTCCCATTGCCGTTCGCTCCGATTGATGTCGATCGGACGGACGATACGGCCGCCGCTTCGGCCTGTACTGCTGCGCCGAATGATTGTAGCTTGCGAGGCGCAGTCGCGTTCGCGAATGTGAATCCGGGCACCACGATCAATGTGCCGGCCGGAACCTACCAATTAAATATTCCCGGCGGCGCCCCCGAGGGTTTCACCGGCAACAACTCGATCGGGGATCTCGACATCAGGGGCGACAACACGATCATCGCGGGCGCAGGTGCGGCTACCACGATAATTCAACAGACACAGCCGAATGATCGCGTTATTGAAGTTAACCCCGATCTGCTTGCGAACTTCGATTTCAGTATTTCCGGCGTGACTATTACCGGTGGAAAAGAAACTACTGCGGTTGGAGGCGGTGGCATCATCTCCGGCGCGATCGACAATACGATGACGGTGACGGACTGCGTGATTTCCGGTAACTCTGCAACCGGCGCCGGCACGTTTGGCGGCGGTGGTATCTCGCACGCAGGCGGAAGCCTTACGATAACGGGCACAACTTTCTCGAGCAATTCTACCAGCGGAAGCGGAGGCGGTTTGGGTTACACGGCGGGCGATCCGTTGATTAGAACACCGTCTACTGGAACTCTTTCGATAAGCGGTTCGACGTTCTCAGGTAATACCGCAAATTCCGGCGCCGCAGGCGGCGGCGGAGCGGATCTTTTCAACTTCAACCTTGGTTCAGGCACGTACAGCATTAACAGTTCGACTTTCTCGAATAATTCAGCGCCCAGCGGCCGCGGTGGCGCAATTGTCGTGGAGAGCGGACCACTGACTCTCACCACGAGCTCTCTGACAGGCAACTCGGCAGGTGTCAGTGGTGGTGCAGTTTATTCAAGCGGCAGCGCAGCCGTAACCTTTTCAAGGCTGGTCGGCAATACCGCTACGAATGCTTTGAATGGACTGACTCTGTTCGCGGCTGCAGGTAGTTTTACCGCGGATGATAACTGGTGGGGAATTAACACTGGTCCAGGGGCAAACGATTTTCGTGCCCCTGCCGGTCCTGTATTTCCGATGACCTACCTTCAGCTTAGAGTTAGTGCCAGCCCGGATGAGCTCTGTAGTGGCGATACGTCTACTTTGACGGCCGACATCAAGCAGAGAAATGTCGGTTCTCCTTTGACCACGGAGTTGAACGGCCTGCCAACCTTCATGGCGGTCTTCCACAACGTGACAGGCGGAACCGTTTCAGGCGCCACGAATTTTGTTAGCGGTGTGGCTACGGCCACATTTACGGCAGGCGTGACACCCGGACCCGCGAGTGTCGATGTCACGGGTGACAATCAGACTGTGACAGCTAACATGACGATCGACACTAATCAGACAACCGATCCATCAGACCAGGTTGTCTGTGAAGGTGATACGGCAACCTTCACCACCACCGCCAGTGGCCCAGGGACCATCACGTTTGTGTGGAAGAAGGGTGCCACGGTTCTGAATAACGGTGACTTGAGTGGACGCGTTACGATCACCAATGGTACGAACACCAGTACGCTGAGTATCAGCGGTACGGTGCTGAGTGATGCGGACACCTACACTGTTGAAGCGACTGGTGGATGTAATACTGCCACGCAGAGCGCGACACTAACCGTCAACGCACAAACACAGACCACTGATCCAGCGGATCAGACGGTTTGTCAGGGAACTGATGCGCACTTCTCTACCGTTGCATCAGGCACAGGTCCATTCAGCTATGCATGGACTTTGGATGGTAACCCGGTCGGCGGAAACAGCCCGAACGTTACTATTCCGACGGGCGCGCTGAGCATTGGAAACCACACGGTCACGATCACAACTACCGGAACATGTGGCAGTGCTATACAGACCGCGATCCTGAATGTAAGTGCCGGCACTCCGGTCATCAATCTGCACACTACTTCGGCGACCATGTGGCCGCCCAATCACCAGTACCAGACATTCAACGTGACTGACTTCGTTTCCAGCGCTACCGCAGGATGTGGCGGAGGGGACATCACCAATAGTGTCGTGATTCAGAAGGTGAGTAGCGACGAGCCGGAGGAGAATCCCGCCGGCGCGGACGGTAATACTCTCAACGACATCGTGATTGCTCCGGATTGCAAGTCGGTCCAACTGCGGCGCGAACGTGACGGCAACCTTAATGGACGTGTCTACACGATTACATTCAAGGTCACCGATTCGTTCGGCAACAGCACTACCGCAACCGTTAAGGTCTCTGTGCCTAAGAACAATGGTGGCACAGCGGTCGATAACGGTGCCGCTGCGGGGTATACAGTAAACAGCCTCTGTCCATAGACGGCGGGTGGTCCAGATACTTGTTTTTAATGAAAGGTAACTGAGATGAGAAACTCATTGCGCAAGTCTAGCCCGCTTTTCATGTCTCTCGTGGTATTGGCAGTCTTTGTGGGCATGATGGTCTGCGGTCCATTCGGGTCCAAAGCCTATGTTCCGTCAACCGCCATCACGATCGTGAACAATTCAAATCGTGAAATTCGTCACGTCTATCTTTCGCCGCCCGATCAGAACAACTGGGGATCGGACCAACTCGGGAGTTCAGTGATTTCAGCGAATGGCGGATCCGTTACGCTCAGTAATGTGAGTTGTGGCGGGGCTAGTATCAAGGTTATCGCTGAAGATCAGGACGGCTGCTTTGCCTATCAGGTTGTGAGTTGTTCGGAAAGCGCGAGTTGGACCATAACCGACGCGACTACGCGCGATTGTGGTAACTGACGCGCGAGTTTTTTGCAGCTAATAGTGCGGGGTGCGGGTTGAATAACCTGCACCCCGTTATTTTTTGTCCGACCATATGCAGATGGTCCAACTATTGAACAACGAGTATCGGAAAGTGCAGTGAACAAACGGTTTAAATAAGCCTGAAGGGGTTGTGGAAACACCCCTACGGTGTTGACGCCGCGCCGATATGGAAGTACAGTATGCGGCGTTCAAGCGGTTCCATTCGGAATAACTTCCTTCTCCACACGTCGGTTCAGCCCTCCGAAGGTTAACCGTTCTTTGTTTCCTGAAATCTCAATCAACGTGCTTGCTCCCAGGAGGAATACTCTATGCGCCCCCATATCAACCAGGCTCACACGCCCCAGACTCCATCTACTCGAATCACAATTAGAACCGCCGCGAAGCTGCTGGCGATTTTTTTAATAGTCGTCGCCGTGCCACTTGCACTCTATGTGCGAGTCAAATCGGAAAGCTCGGCCGGTTGGTTTAGTAAGGCGGAGGATTCCGTCGCACGCACTAAGCGCCCCAAAGAAGCTGTTACGGTGCAGGCTGCAAACCGTGGCAAGTCTTTCCTGAATCTGCAGGATGGGCGCCAGATGAGCGTCACCTTTCGAGGAGATCAAGCGGCCGTCGCTGCGTTGCAAAGTGGCGGCGCTCAGGCGCGTGCTTTAGCCTCAGCTGATTTCGATCGTAATGGGACACCGGATGTGGTAGCCGGCTACAGCTACAATGGCACGGGCATAATCACAGTTCAGCGGGGAAATCCTGACGCGTTCGCTCCCGCTAACGATTCGGTTTTGGTGCGTATGCAACAGGGATACAACCCTGATTCCTTGTTGCCGGGCGCGGATGCTTATTCCCTCCCTATGCCGGCCGATTTTCTCGTGACCGGCAATTTCACGAAAGACTCTGAAAAGGATGTGGTCTTTGCCGCAAAAGGCGGCGGACTTTATCTAATGGAAGGTAATGGCTCAGGCCGTCTTGGTGAACCACGACAGATAGATTTGCCCGGTACAGTAACAGCATTAGCGGCGGGCGAATTTCGCGCGGCGGATGGATTCACTGATCTGGCCGTTGGCGTGAGCGGCCCTGATGGCGACGCTCTATTGATTTTTGATGATGGCGCGAATGGATTTGCGAGCGCGCTGGCGCAATACCGGCTGGCCGAAGCGGCGAGTGCGATTGAATTTGGCGGATTAGATGATGATCCGTTTATCGATGTCGCCGTCGCTGCCGGTAGTGAAGTGCTTGTCGTTCATGGCTGGGGTCGCAAAGAGCAGATTGCGACAGAATCGCGCCTCGAGCGCGTTAACGTTGGCCCCGGTGTGCGCGGATTAGCGTTGGGACAGTTTACGTGGGACCGTCAGGGTCGGAGCGAAATCGCCGCCCTTACATATGACGGTACCGTGCATATAGTCGAGAATGGGAAGCTAGACACTCGCCCATTTAGTGAGACTGAAGCCGCTCAGCGAACGAGAGGAAATCTTAAGCCTCAGAAAATTGCCAAGGTGGATGTGGAGTCTGCTCCAAGTTGGAAACCCGCACAAGCTGCGGGGTGGAAGGACGGTAAGCAGATCCTTGGGAGCAATCTGAGCGCGGACTTGTCGAAGCCGTTGATGCGCACAAATCTCGCGTATCGTGAGATGGATGAAGTCGTGCTGGTGGGGCAAGCCCAGTCGAAACTCGAGATTCTGCGTCCTCTTGGACCGAATGATTCTGCCCTAACCGCTGACCAGTCACTTGTAGTTACGGGCGACACAGCAAAAGTAACCCTGGACGTGGAGAGTGCGCCGGTAGCGGTATTAGCGCTTCCAAGAAAGCTCAACGGTGTAACCGACGTGGTTATGCTCGACTCCGCGACCACTGAGGTGAATATCGTTCCCAACGCTCCGAATACCACGATTACCGTTGATAGGACCGACGATCCGGCCGGCGCCGGATTGACGGCAGCCTCCGCGTGTACGGTAGCCGGTAATGACTGTAGTCTGCGCGGTGCTCTCGAATTTGCCAATCTGCCTCAAAACAACAACACCACGATCAGTCTTCCTGCGAACACTTACATCTTGTCCATAAACGGCACCAATGCGGGTGGTTGTGATGGCAACACCGTGGGCGACCTTGGCGCCAACCGGACCATGTCGATCGTCGGCGCGGGCGCCGCGACCACCATCATTCGACAGACCGGCACCGGGCCAGCCAGTGATGGTGACCGCGTGATGTGTATGAACGAACCGTTTACGACGAACCTGGTTTACAACTTCTCAGGCGTAACGTTTGTGGGCGGTCGCGACGGTACAGCAGTCGGCGGCGGCGCAGCCTTAGGCGGCGGCGGTATCATCGGCGGCGAGTTAGACAATTCCTTGACCCTGACCAATGTGGTCATGGCTAATAACCAGGTAACCGTACTGGGAAGCGCGAACCTCGGTGGCGGTGCACTCCAGATCACCGGCGGTAACCTGATCATCACGAATTCAACCATCGGTGGTACCAGCGCACCTGGCCTTTATACTGACCGGGCCAGCACCACGGCTGCCAACCTTCAGGCCGGCAGCGGCGGCGGCGTCACGTATACGCCGTCCTCGCCGCAACACACGGGCGGCACTGGCACGTTGACGGTGACGGGATCAACTTTTAGTCGCAATACCGCAGCAGGGATTGGCGGTGGCGGCGGCGACTTCCTGATCTTTGCGTTCGCCGCACCGGGCGGCATCGGTTCCGGCAGTGCGAGTATTGGCACGTCAACATTCTCGAACAACCAGGCGTTGGGAACAGCGAGTGGCGGCGGTTTCATCGTTGAGTCGCTGCCCACGACGGTGGCCACGACTAGTTTCACGAGCAACTCGTCCGGCAACCGCGGCGGCGGCGTTTTTGTGGGTGGTGGGAGTTTGCTGTTGAATGGCGCGACTCCCAGTATCACCTTTACAGGCAACACGGCGGCCAGTGGCGGGAGTAGTGTGTCTACGTCGGCGCCGGTAAACGTCGCCGGTACTAATACCACGATTGGCGGCGACATCGAGATCGGCACAGGGGGCACCTGGACCAACAACGCTGGCAGTACGCTGGCGCCGACTAACGTGCTGGTTACGGGCGGCACCTTTGTCATGAATAACAGCACGATGAACGTAGCCGGCAACCTGACGATAGGTCCTGGCCCAGTGGTGGGCGGCACGTTCAACGGTAATACGGGCACGGTAAATATTCAGGGGAACTTTGTTTTGAACGCTGGTGGAGCACCGGCGACTACATTGAATGCCGGCACCGGTACATTCAACTTCAACGGCACAGGTGCGCAAAGTATCTCGAACGGCACGAGCATCACA
>DASTVU010000196.1:0-3198 GCA_035758935.1 Pyrinomonadaceae bacterium
GATCGAGGCATACGGCGCTGATGCGACACGCCTGTTCGTTTTGTTTGCGGCGCCGGCTGAAAACGAGTTGCGTTGGTCTGAAAGCGCAGTTGAAGGCGCGATCCGTTTCTTACGACGCGTCTACACGATGGTTTGGAAATGGCAGGAGAGACTGTCGAATCCGATCCAGGCGGCTGCGATGGAATTTAGTCCGGGGGCGAGAACTTTACGTCGCAAGACACACCAGACGATCGCGAAGATCACCCGCGACTTCGAACAGTTACACCTCAACACAAGTGTGGCTGCGCTGATGGAGTTGTTCAATCAAATCGTCGACTTTGACGCCGATCCGGCGAAGGCTTCAGAGGAAGACGTCTTTGCGATGCGTGAGGCGTTGGAGTCACTCGTAATCATGCTGGCTCCGTTCGCACCACACGCTGCGGAGGAGATGTGGGAATGTCTGGGTCACGCCGGTGGCTTGGTTAGTGCCACTGCGCGATGGCCGGTGGCTGATCCTGAACTCGCGCGCAGCGAGGAGTTGGAGATTCCGATCCAGGTAAACGGCAAACTCCGATCACGTGTGATCACGTCGCCGGACGTTTCCGAAGAGGATCTGCGTGCTGCGGCGCTCGCCGATGAACGCGTGCGGGCGCAGGTCGATGGTCACGAAGTATTGAAGGTGATTGTGGTTCCTCGCCGGCTCGTGAATATCGTGATCCGGTGAAGATTATCCGTGTTAATCTGTGTTACGGAATAGATGAAAGAGTGTCCGACCTGTAGGCGCTGTTACCCAGACGAAATCAATCACTGTCCCCAGGATGGTGATGCTACTGCGCCGTCACTTTTGGGTGAACCAACACTGGATGCCCGCTACTTGCTCGAGCGTCGTCTCGGGCAAGGCGGGATGGGTGTCGTGTTCCAGGCCCGTCACATCTTTCTCAAAACCTCGCACGCCATCAAAGTCATTCTTCCGGATCTGGTTGGTAACGATCCGATGCTCACCACGCGCTTTCGTCAGGAGGCACTGGCGGCCGCTGCGATTCGTCATCAGAACATCATCGCCGTCACCGACTTTGGCGTAGTGCGCGGCACGATGCCGTTCCTCGTGATGGAGTTTGTCAGAGGCCGCTCGCTTCAGGACATTCTCGCGAAGGAAGGCGCGATGCCGCCTCAACGTGCGTGGGAATACATCAGCGCGATCGCGTCTGGTGTGGGCGCTGCTCATAAACAGAACATCGTTCATCGCGATCTGAAACCGCTCAACATCATGGTCCAGGATGATGTACCGATCGCGGAAGGCGTCAAGATCCTCGACTTCGGTTTAGCGAAGATTAAATCCGGTGAGCTGCTCGGCTCGTTCGTGCAAGCGCAAACAAGTGGGTTGATGGGATCGCCTTTCTACATGGCTCCGGAACAGTGGTCCGATGAAGAGCCTGATGCGCGTGCCGATATCTACAGTCTGGGCGTCATTCTTTATCAAATGCTCGCCGGCGAAGTGCCGTTCAAAGGTTCATCGATTCCGTCGATCATGAAGAAGCATCTCACGCTTCCGCCGCCGAGTTTTCAATCGATGGGAGCTTCCGTGCCGCCGGCAATCGAATCGGTTGTTCGTCATGCCCTGGAGAAGGAAGTCGACGCGCGCATCGACTCGGTGCCGTCGTTTTTGAGAGACCTGCATGCCGCGTTGAATTCTTCACCGGTGGTCGCCGCCTCAATGCCAAAAACGGTAGTGATGGATCCCAACAAGACCATCGCTTCAGTGACGCAGCCTCCGCTCACTCAGGGACCAGATCTGTCTGCGACGTCGTCTCAACCTCCGATCGCGCCGGACACGCAATTCGGTACTTCCTTCGACTCAATGGCCGGCACGGTTAGTGGCGCGCAACTCGACAAAGCCCTGGAAGAGTCGCAACGAAAACAGCGTGAGGAACAGGATCGTGTAAGCAAGGAACAGCAGGAACGAGACCGCCGAGATAAAGAGCAGCAGGAAAAATACGACCGGATGGCGCTGCAGGCGAAAGAGCTCGAAGACCGGCTGGAACGTTTGTCGGGAAGCATGCCGCCAAACATGGATCCGGAGACGACACGAGTGCAGGGAACTGGCACGAATCCCAACTGGGCGGCGAACTCTGCTCAAGTCGCGCCGGTCGGACCAGCAAAGCAACAGATGATCGTGGACTTTTCGCCGAAGCGAAAAACTCCACCACTACTGCTCATCGGTGCTGTCGTTTTTGTTCTTGTGCTCGGCGGTGTTGGTATCAGTGCTTACCTGATGCTGAAAACTTCCACCACTGGCAATCCTTCGCCTACTCCAACCCCGGTTCCTTCCCCAAAAACGAAAGCAGATTTAATTGCAATCGACGGTGGCACTTTCCTGATGGGTCGCAAGACTGGTCCACGTCAGGAAACTCCTGCTCACGCCGTGACAGTTACGTCGTTTGAGATGGATCGAACAGAGGTTAGCAACACCGAGTATGCTGACTTCGTTAGAGAGATGAATTATCCGGCTCCCGCTCATTGGATCGGAAATAAGCCGCCGTTTGGGCAGGAGAATTGGCCCGTCGTGAACGTAACGTTCGCTGATGCGAACGCCTTTGCCGCCTGGCGCTCTAAACGCGATGGTGCTACGTACCGGTTGCCGACAGAAGAAGAGTGGGAGTATGCAGCGCGCAACGGAGTACAAGCTGACTTATATCCGTGGGGCGCTGATTGGAAAGACGGTATGGCAGTGTTAAAGGATGCGACACCATCTCCAGTTGGTTCTCGCGCCGAGGGAAAGAACAGGTGGGGCGTCTACGATCTGATCGGAAATGTGTGGGAATGGACCGCGTCAAAGGCGTCACTTTATCCCGGAAATACGGCCCAGGTGCCTAAGAGTATGGAGGAATGGATTACCGTTCGAGGTGGTTGTTTTGTAAGCGATCCGTCGAATCCGGACACTCCAATAACTTCGACCTTCCGTGACTTTGTGCCGCCCACCAGCAAGACGACGCTATTGGGATTCCGGCTCGTGCGAAGTGGGTGAATAGGCCTTATCCGACTTGTTGTTTTAACTTAAGGGTTCGAAGTCAGACTGAGCAGCGCCAAAGGTGCGAAATATGATAGCCAGGGGCAAGCGCTGAGCAACGCGAAGCGCGTCGCCCCTGGTTAACAAATATTAGTTGAATAGAGCACTGCAAGTGCGAAATATCGCCGTTAGTTATTCCGCTCTTTCAGAGC
>DASTVU010000197.1:0-2902 GCA_035758935.1 Pyrinomonadaceae bacterium
GGAGGTCATGAGATCCGATTCAACGGCCGACGCGCCTATCCCTTCCGATTTTTACTAAAGCATTATCCGGTTCGCTCGCAAGCGCATGGTGAAAAGAAGATCTTCAGAGAACGAAAAGCACGATGGTTTCCTAAGGAAAGAGCCGGCGGCTGGCACACTCATTATGATCACATCTATGACGGTCACTCCTTCGTTCGCCAGATCGGCGATCTGAAACTTTTTAATGAGTCAGGATTCGCTCAGTTGTCCGTGAACAACGGGCCGGGGATGATCGACTATGCGAGCGAACACATAAAAGCGCTGAGGTTGCAGCCAGACAAAGTCTTGAACCTCGTGAACGTGATGCTAAGAAAGAGACAAGAGACAGTTCAATCGCTCGCCGTGGAGTTGCGAAAGCGAAGGTGGGGCGGGCGCTATGCGGGCGATGAACTCGAAACGAAGAGAGCCGCACTCAACCGATTCACACACGAACTTGCCGAGCGGGATAAGAAAATCCAGACGCTGCTTGATCAAGTCGCGAAAGGACAAGACGCGGTCGATGCGCTTGCGGCGGAACTGGCGGAGACACACAAGATAGTTGTAACGGTGGTTGATCAGCTCGCGGATCGGCAGGACGTTGTTGTTGGGTCAAATCGCGAATCGTTGAGCCGCTATCCCTCGATGCTCTACAAAAAACTCAAGTATGCCTTCCTCGTGCCCGTGCGTTTACTTGAGCGGACACTTAGACCAAGATGAATTCTCTGTTGCACAGAAAAAGGTGGTGTCTTAATTTGGATTTCTCTGTGCAACCTTTGTGTCCTCTGTGTCTCCGTGGTTATAGAAACCGGCGATACAACAACCACAGAGACACAGAGGACACCGAGCTTTCACAGAGAAGAACTCAAACTAAGAACACTACCCAGAAAAAGCCAAATTAGTTCGCGGTTAGCAATTTCAGTATAATGCCTTCCGATTTTTCATCATCATTACCGCCCGGCAAAACGGAGACCTCAATTTGCCCATCTGCATCGCTGGCATGCACCGTTCGGGGACCTCAATGGTTGCCAGACTTCTTCAGGCGTGCGGTTTGTTTCTTGGCCGAGAAAAAGAACTCGGATTCGATTCAAACAATGGTGAACCGCACTTCGAAAATGTGAAGTTCGTAGAGCTTAATGATCAGATCTTAAGCCGGCTGGGCGGTTCCTGGAACAACCCGCCAGAGTTCCCTGCGGGTTGGGAGGCAGCGCCTCAGGTCGAAAGTTTGACTAAGCAGGCGAAGAAGCTAATCAAGCGGTTGAGCGTTCAAGACTTTTGGGGGTGGAAGGATCCACGTAACTCCCTGACGCTACCATTTTGGCGACGAATCGTCCCGGATTTAAGGTTGCTAATCTGCTTGAGAAACCCGCTGGAGGTGGCGCATTCATTGCGCAAGCGAGGTGACTTGATCGGCATGCCGCCGTTTCTGCTATGGCTGACTTATTACCGTGAATTACTCTCGTCGCTACCTCCTAAAGAGCGAATAGTCACCCATTACGAGTCGTATTTCTGCGATCCAACCGCCGAACTCCAAAGAGTTGCGAACCGAATCGGTATGGAAGTGCCGGAAGATGAAATCAGTCGCGCCTCTGCTCACATCTCTGGCAACTTGCGTCATCACCGTGTAAAGACAACTGAGTTAGCCGCGATAAACGTGCCCGATGAAGTTCTCACTATGTACCTGAACCTCTGTCGAGAAGCAGGACCGGTTTACCAGCAACAATCAGAAAGTGAATCAGCGATATTAAGGGTATGAGAATCGCACTGTGTAAAACTACCATGTTTGGTCCAATAAGTGGGGCCGACGAAGTCATGTTGAATTATGCGGTGCATCTTCACCAGACCGGACATGATGTGTCGGTAGTCTTGTTATATCCACCGAGTGTCGACGATCAATATCTCAGACGATTGAAACTGCAAGGGATACAGGTTCGTGTAATAGTTTTGAGGTCGTACTTGTTCGCATGTTTGCGCCTGTTGCGAAGCTTGCTGACGAGCGCGCTATTTTTTCTCTTCTTCGTGAAGCGCGCGCCCACGGGTCTACGCAAGGTTTGGCAGGTTGCGATCCGCGCCATCACCAATTTTCACTACCGTGATTGCCGTTCATACTTTGACGAACAGCGGCCGGACATCTTGCATGTCTTCACACCTGACACGGGTGCCGCGATGATGATCCGTGCCGGTCATGAATTGGGTATTCCGGTTCTCTATCACGAAATGGGAACCGCTCGTCACCTGCCGCTGCTGAACGATTATTACCGCCGGCTGGAAAAGGTCTTGCCACTATGCACTGAAGTGGCAGCCCTGTCACCGCGACTGGCTACGGAGTGGTCCATGCGATTTCCCTTCCTACGTTCAGTTTCGGTTCTGCCATTGATCATGGACGGTTCCGACTCACACACTGTTGATTCGTTGCGATCGGACAATTCCGTAGAGACCGTTTTCGGATTCGCGGCCCGCCTCGAAGAGGGCAAAGGACCTCTCGTACTGTTAGACGCGCTCGCCAAGGTAAATCGGGAGAGATCTTTAGCCGTAGCACGGATCGCAGGGGCGGGCCCGCAATTATTGGAAGTCAAAGCCCGTATGCGTGCGTTAGAACTGCGCAACGCTTGCGAGCTCGTCGGGCATTATTCAGACCCGCGGCTAAGAAGCGCGTTCATGAACAGCCTCGACGTTTTCGTTTTGCCGTCTTTTGCGGAAGGAACTCCAAACGGTGTTATTGAAGCCATGGCTCACGGGATTCCAATAATAGCTTCAAACGTCGGCGGCATTCCTGACGTTATCGACGCTGACACTGGCATCCTGGTTCCACCGGGGGATGCAGTCGCACTGGCTGACGCGATGGCGACACTGGCAAATGATCCGCAACGTCGCAACGAAATGGGCG
>DASTVU010000198.1:0-3389 GCA_035758935.1 Pyrinomonadaceae bacterium
CGGTAAAAAGGCGGCGGGTGTTTGTCGGACCAAGCGGGGTAACTACGGCAGGGCGGTAATCGAAACAAATTAGCTCGACATTTCAAATCCAAACGGCTCGCTTCCTCGCCAGCCTTCAACTCCCGACAACGCCAAGGTCAACCAAGCTACAGGCCGCTGTACACTGTCCGTCAGTCAGCGAAGACCTGCGCTGATTGTTCGGGTTAGTGAAGCGCGATAAGATCGTCCACGCGCTGAAGAGTACCGGGGACTACAGGAGTATCAATGTCTAGCGAACAACCCAAGCTGAACAACAGCGAGGTCGACAACAACTCAACCTCCGGCGAGCCACAGGCTGCGCCGCACACAGACGTTATGGCTTCCCAATCTACATCGGCTGCACCAGCACCTATCACCACTGAGTCTGACGATTCAGACGAGACACGCGCCGTCGGCGACGTGGATTTCGGTCAACTCCTCGATCAGTTCGAACAAGAACAGGCGACCCTCGAAGAAGGCGAAGTAGTTCGTGGCACCGTCGTCGGCTTGAGTGAACGCGGAGTGGTCATCGACTTTGGTTACAAATCGGAAGGGATCGTTAACCCGGCCGAGTTCACCGAAAACGGAATACTTACAGTCAAGGCCGGCGATGAAGTTGAAGTGCTCGTCAAGAGCATGGAAACCGCCGATGGGCTGCCGGTTCTTTCGCGCGCAGATGCAGTGCGGATGAAAGCCTGGGACGACCTCGAAAAAGCGTATCGCGACGGCACGAATGTAAAAGGCCGCGTGATGGATCGCATCAAGGGCGGCTTACGTGTTGACATTGATGGCATTGCTGCTTTCCTTCCCGGTTCGCAGGTGGACGTGCGGCCGGTACGAAATCTCGACAGTCTGCGGAACCAGATAATCGAAGCCAAAGTTATCAAGCTCAATCGCAAACGATCGAACGTGGTGTTGTCGCGTAAGGCAGTTATCGAGCAGGAAAACACCGGCAGGAAAGATCAAACGCTGCAGCAGATCGAAGAGGACATCGTCGTTGAGGGGCAGATCAAGAACCTGACTGATTACGGCGCGTTCGTCGATCTTGGCGGCGTCGACGGTCTGCTTCACGTTACCGATATGTCGTGGGGACGGCTGCAGAATCCGAATGAGTTGTTCCATGTTGGTGACAACATTCAGGTGAAGGTTTTGAAGTTTGACCGCGAGCGCGAACGCGTTTCGCTTGGTTATAAGCAACTGCTTCCCGATCCGTGGTCCAGCGTTGAGGAACGTTTTCCGGTGGGCACTCGGGTTAACGGAAAAGTCGCAAGCGTGGCTGATTATGGTGCGTTTGTTGAACTCGAAGCGGGCGTCGAAGGACTCGTTCATGTTTCCGAAATGAGCTGGTCAAAACGAGTCAAGCATCCGAGCAAAGTGGTTAACCCGGGCGATGCTGTTGAGGTAGAAGTCCTGAGTGTCGATCCGAGAGCTCGTCGCATCAGTCTCGGTATGAAGCAGGTGCAGGAGAATCCCTGGCAAACACTGCACGAGCGTTATCAGGTCGGCACACGTGTTCATGGACGCGTTCGTAACCTGACTGACTTCGGCGCCTTTATTGAGATCGAAGACGGCGTTGATGGTCTCGTTCACGTGTCGGATATTTCCTGGTCCAGACGCATCAAGCATCCCAGCGAAGTGCTGAAGAAGGGGCAGGAGATCGATGCGGTCATCACCAGCATCGATACAGAGAACCGCAGACTTTCGCTCTCGATCAAGGATCTGGAGCCGAACGCCTGGGAGAAGTTCACAAACGAACACAAACCGGGCGACGTGGTCCATGGCAAGGTAGCGCGTTTCGCTAACTTCGGCGCCTTCATCGAACTGGATGACAATCTTGAGGGACTCTGTCACATCTCGGAACTTTCCGAAGAGCGCGTGGCGAAGCCTGAAGACGTAGTCCAGCTTGGTCAGGAGATGGACTTCAAGATCCTGCGCATTGATCCTGAAACTAAGAAGATTGGTCTTTCTGCGAGAGCAGTCGGTAAGGACGAGCCAATCATCGACACCAAGATCTACTCGTCAGAGGCGGGCGGCGGCATGGCCTCCCTCGGTGAGCTTGCTGACTTTGGACTGAGTAAGTCCGATACCGGCGACGAATAGTTTCAACTCCTTCAAATCCACAGATTTCACAGATTAAGCCTAATCTGCGCAATCTGTGGATTAATCTTGCTCCTCCCGTTGATTTTCTGATAGTGTACGGGAAACATAACCTCGCCATTATCAAGACGTTATATTAAATCAATCGAGGTGATGCATGACAAAAGCAGAACTCGTCGAAGACGTAGCTCGGGCGGCTGAACTCACGAAAAAGGACGCTGAGCGTTTAGTAGAGATTGTCTTTGAAAGCATCATCGAAACCCTGAACCAGGGCGAGAAGATTGAGCTGCGTGGTTTTGGCAGCTTTCGCGTGCGAGAGCGCGGTGCCCGCCGCGGTAGAAATCCAAAAACAGGCGATCCGGTCAGTATCCCTGCCAAACGTGTTCCATATTTCAAACCCGGCAAAGAATTGAAAGAACTCATCAACGACGACAATCCCGGTTCACACGCCTCGGCGACAAATCCTTCAAGATCGATCAGCGACGACACCCATCGTCCGCCCATCCTTTAATTGCAAACAAGTCGAGGTGCCTGAATTGGAGAGATTGTGGAGTCCCTGGCGAGCCAGGTACATCGCATCAGGCGTCGATGCGCAGCGCGATGGTTGCGTGTTTTGTCTGATCGCGAGTAATCCCGATCACGATGAAACGAATTTTGTGCTGCATCGAGCCGAGCATTGTTTTATCGTCCTCAATCTTTATCCCTACATCACCGGGCATCTGATGGTTGTTCCTTATCTGCACACGAACGAGTTTGACTCGGCGCCAAAAGAGATCACAGATGAGTTGATGGACATGGCCAAGCGGTCGCAAACCGCATTGCGTGAGGTCTATTCACCGTCGGGTTTCAATATGGGCATGAATCTCGGTTCCGCGGCAGGCGCCGGTATTGCAGACCACCTGCACATCCATCTGCTGCCACGCTGGTCCGGCGACACAAACTTTATGACCACAGTTGGGGATTCGCGTGTGATTCCCGAAGACCTTCCTACAACCTACTCGAAACTCCGGCCAAAGTTTAGCCACGGATAACACGGATTTAGATACGGATTTTGTTTTGTGCCTTTTTGTGGCTACCTTTTGCTGACTTTTCGTGGCACTGCTTCGTCTTCGACTTCGCCGCCGAGACTGATAGGAACGTCGGAGGGTTTACTGTAACTGATACCTCGTTCTTCGCTGTCGAGGTTGCCGGCAGGTAGTGGCGGCAGTGGTCCTGTCATCGCGGGTGGGTTGAAACCGGGGTAATCAATACGTGCGTGATAGATCGCCGTCAGC
>DASTVU010000199.1:0-16600 GCA_035758935.1 Pyrinomonadaceae bacterium
CAAACACTTACCTCAATCAACAAGTTCCCAAAGTCATCAACACGCGCCTTTACCCCAGCCGGTATCAGCGTCGTCCCTGAATACTCAGTCACAATACACGGCGTCTGCAATCTAGCTCCTGCTCCAAGTTCGTTCCGCGTGTATAGAGTGACCTCGGTTCTGCGTCCTTCAAGATAAGCAGTCACCTGCGCGTGTGGTTTCTGGTTTCGTTGGCGCTGGAGTTTTTCTGCGACAAGCTTTTCTACCAACCCAAACGATCTTAGCCTCGCACTCACGATTTCGATCTCGCTCTGATCCTGCGCGTAACCGTAACGTTCGCGATGAACGCGATGAAACTCAGCGCCGAGGTCTCCCGTGATGTTTCTTATCTCCAACTCGAACGACTGCCCGCGGTAACGCATCGCGAGCGAGCGCTCGTGTCGTTGTCGCGGCGCGGGAAATCCTTCAGCACGGAGCACAGTCGCTGCTTCTTTTTCCATTTCCCTGAAAACTCTTGCCAATCTCGTTGCCTGCTTCGATCCATGAGTCAACATTACTGTTCGACTCTGATCCTTGATCACATCGGCCACGAGCACCCCAACCGCAGACAACGCACCGGGGGCAGTTGGCGCAATGATCGTAGGAATTCTTAACGCCCGTGCGAGATCAACGGCATGCAAACCACCGGCGCCACCGAACGGCAGCAGGGCAAACTGTCGCGGATCGTGACCGCGTTCGACTGAGATATGTCGTAACGCACGCTCCATATTTGTGTTTGCAACTGATATCACCCCTTCTGCCGCCGCAGTGACGCTGCATCGTTTGCCCGCTACCTTGCTCAAATCACCCGCGAGTTTTGCCAACGCTTCGTAAGCGCGTTTTTCGTCGAGCTTGAACTCGCCACCTAACAACCCTACGCCGCCAAAGTGACCCAACACCACGTGCGCATCCGTGACAGTCGCCAGTAGCGAGCGCCCATAGCACGCTGGACCAGGATCGGCGCCCGCAGATTCCGGTCCAACTCGCAGCGAACCGCCTTCGTCGACACGTGCGATCGAACCACCGCCGGCGCCGACGGTGTGGATGTCCATTACTGAAACAGCTACGGGTAAACCGGCAACTGTGGCTTCATTCGTAGTGCGGATCGCACCGCTGTCACAGAGCGCAACGTCGGTCGACGTCCCGCCCATGTCAAACGTGATTATGTTTTGAAGTCCGGCAAGCCGAGCTGCACGCAAGGCGCCAACAACGCCACCTGATGGACCCGAAAGAATCGTGCGCACTGGTTCTACCGCCGCAACGTCAGCAGAAATACTGCCGCCCGACGATTGCATGACGCGTAGGTTGAGCTTTGTACTTTGAGCTTTGGGCTTTGTATTAAATCCAGAAAGCCTACCGAGGTAACGCCCCATCAACGGCTGCAAATAAGCATTGATGACTACAGTCGAAGTGCGCTCGTATTCGCGATACTCCGGATGGATTCGACTCGAAATCGACAACGGCACATCGAGTTCTGCTAATGCCGCAGCGATTCGTTCCTCGTGTTCCGGATGCAGGAAAGAAAACAACAACGAGATCGCAATTGCTTCAACCTTCGTCTGCTTCAACTTCCTCACGAGTTTTTGCAGCTCGCGCTCGTCGAGTGGTTCGAGCACCTCGCCGGAAGCAACAACACGCTCCTTGATGCCCAGGCGTAGTTCGTCGGCAACGAGGGGCGGCGGTTTGATGGCGTTGAGATTGTAGAGCTCCGGCCGTGCCTGGCGACCGATCACAAGCACGTCCTCGAAACCTTTTGTAGTGACTAACGCGGTGCGGGCGCCGCGGCGTTGCAGGAGAGCATTGGTTCCAACAGTCGTCCCGTGTACGATCTCGATTTGATCCAGTCGAGATCCGGTCTCTTCGCAGATGCGTGTCAGTCCCTGCTGGATTGCGAGTGATGGATCGGAAGGTGTCGAGGGAAGTTTGAAGAGGTTGATGCGACCGTCTTGTTCGAAGACGAAATCTGTAAACGTGCCGCCGGTATCGACACCGATACGGATGGGTTTAGAGCTTTGTGCTTTGTACTTGGTTTTTGACAATCACCATCTACTCGAACGTCAACAAACTACAAAGAACAAAGTTCAAAGTTCCAAGCTCAATTACTGTTGCCCTACCGCCACCCAACAACCCGATTCGTTCGAAGCGCGAACCGCATCAAGCACGAGCTGAACTCGATAGCCATCTTCAAAAGTTGCCGCGTCTTTTACAGTTGTTCTACTGGCACGCATAGCTTCGCAAATCGCAATGGAGAATGCGGTAAAGCCTCTCGACCAGCTTCCTTCGCGCATTCCCTGGGCCATGTGATCCTGGTCTACCTGCACCGGACGCCATGCTCCCGAACCGGTGGGCGAACGCCAGAGTTCACCGGTTTCTTCAACCATCAGCGCGCCTTTAGTCCCGTAAATCTCGAGCCGGTTTTCGTACTTGCCGGATTCGAGCACTGAGATTGAAGCGGCGCCGGTCGCATTCTCAGTATGTGGACCATCGCCAAATTTGAACAGAACTTTCGCTTCGTCGTCGGTGGTGACGGCGCGCATGCCTCCATTGCCTTTGTCAGGACGCTGCTTGATATGTGTGGTGAGCATGCCGAGGACTTTGGTCACTTCGCTGCTCAACATCCAGCGATATGAATCGACAACGTGCGAGCCGATGGCTCCGAGCGCTCCGCCGCCCATCGTCTCATCCGACCACCAGTCCCACGCCCGATCTGCGATGCCACGATAATCTGATCGAAACACGTAATTGCAGTGACGTACCGAGCCAATCGCGCCCGATTGCAACATGCCGCGCATGACGCGCCTGCTGTTCAGAAACCGCAACTCGTGATCGATCAGCGCCAGCACGCCGGCGGAGTTAGCTTTCTCGACCATTCGCGCGGCCTCGGCAGCATTCAGCGCCATCGGTTTTTCGCACAGCACGGCTTTGCGGTTTTCGAGTGCAGCGAGCGTGATCTCCATGTGCGTGGACGGAGGCGTGACGATGCTCACCAGATCAACGGCCGGATGAGCAACCAGCTCGTGCCAGTCGTCGGCGACGTGTTCGATGCCGAATTCTTTTGCGATTACATCCGCACGCTCGCGGCTGCGGCTTGCAATCGCCACAACCTTCGCTCCCATGCAATCTTGAAACCCCGGGATCTGCGTCGTGCGGGCAAACCCCGTCCCAATAATGCCAATTCCCACCGGTGCCTTCTTCATGACGGCATTATTTAGCCACAGATTACACAGATTGCAAACAGATTAATATTTAGGATTCGCGGCCGGCGAGGCGGGCGATCATGGTCACAAGTTGGCTGGCGCCGATCGGTTTGGCGATGTGCATCTGGTAGCCGGCAGCGAGCGCCTGCCGTCGATCGACGTCTCTCGCGTAAGCAGTGAGCGCGGCGGCGGGTGTCTCGCCACCTTTGTCGCGGGGCAACGATCGCACCTTGCCAATAAAACTGTAGCCATCTTCATCGGGCATCGCGATATCGCTGAGGATCACATCCGGCTTCCATTCCGCTAACTTCGCCAGCGCCTCATGCGCCGACTTGCAGGCTTCCACTTCTGCTCCGGTGCGCGTGATCACGGTACTGATAATCTCGCGAGCTTCAGGCTCGTCGTCAACGAGCAACACTCTCAAACCATCGAGTGAATGAATCTCCGCAGACGGCTGCTCACATTGTGCGATTGGAATTGGCTCAGTCCGATCAGCCAGCAGCGGGAAAGTCGCAGTGAAGGTCGCGCCTTTGCTGATGCCGTCGCTCTGCGCCGAAACTGTGCCGCCATGGAGCTCAACGAGGTGCCGAACAATCGCCAGACCCAGCCCCAACCCACCAAAACTTCGCGTAGTAGAACTATCCGCCTGACGAAATCGATCGAAAACTCGCGGCAGGAATTCCGCCTCGATTCCCTGCCCTGTATCGCGTACGCTCACACGTGCAGAGGAACCATCGCGATCCACGCGCACAAAGATCTTGCCTCCGTGTGGCGTGAACTTCACTGCGTTTGATAACAGGTTCCAGATGACCTGGTGCAGTCGTGCCGAATCAGCGGAGATGGCTCCGAGACCAGGTTCGTCGGAATAGTCTAGCGTGATGCCCTTGGCGTCGGCGGCTGGACGTACGACGTTGATCGCGGCTCGTGCGACTGAAGCGAGGTCCAGTGGTCTGACGTCGAGATTGAGTTTTCCCGAAACGATACGCGATACATCGAGCAGGTCATCAATCAGTTGCGCCTGAACACGTGCGTTGCGATCGATCGCTTCAAGTCCCTGATGCAATATTTTCTCGTCACGTTTTGCTTCACGGAGCACACTGGACCAACCGAGGAGTGAAGTCAGTGGCGTTCTCAACTCGTGTGACAAAGTCGCCAGAAATTCATCTTTGATTCGGTTAGCGGCTTCTGCTTCGGAGCGCGCGCGTTCAGCACGAAGCAATAACTGTTCGCGAGCTTCTTCGGAGCGTTGCAACTCACTGACGTATTTCGATAGCTCCTGAACGTGTAGCCGTGCCGCATCTGTCTGTTCCAGTGACTTCTCGATGTTCTTGAGGTAAGTCTGGTAGGTAAAACCAATGATGAGGATGATAGGAACCGTGGCTATTACCGCATAGAAGCTGTAGTTCCTAATCAGAATGGCAATGATGCCTGCCGCAGACGCCCCGGCGAAATAAGTGATGGAGGTCCAGAGATAATACGTTCGCCAGGTGTACCAAACTGATTCTTTGATCTTGCTGGCTTTTTCAATCGCGATCAGAGTGGTATTGGCAATGTATTGCACCAGCGCCATTAAGCAAATAGCTTTAAAGAAATCAGCTGAAAATCTGCCGTCTCGTGCAAGCTCCGCTGGTGGACCAAAAACGTAGTTCATCACGATAGACGTAAAAAAGGTCGACGTTGCGAGGATCGCTGAATTGAAAAGGATCGTGCGCGGGCGTTTGCTGATGATCAGTGTCGCAGCCACTCCTTCGAGGGCTGACATAAGGATCGCCGCAGCGCCGCCGAATTGCAGCATCGTTAGAAAAACAAAGGTATCGGCAACTGTAATACGGCCGCTGACGCGAGGAATGGGAATCGCGATGATTGCGCTTGCCATCACCATCAAACAGAGAAAGATGAAGGAAGCATCGAGCTTGTGAAAAGGAAATAAGACAAGTGAACCAAGCGAGATTGCAACTCCGGCAATCACCAGCGACCACATGTATATCTGTCCGAACTGAGGCCGATCGACGTTCACTTGCGTCGCGCTCATAGTTCTCCCTCAATGTAGGTGTGCAAACTGTGGATTAGTAATCTAAGCAGTCGTTGCCATCGTCTGATGGTGCCGCCATCATCGAACTGCCATCGCCATTGAGCATTGCTGACTGAGCGCTTGCTACGAGGTCACCTGTGATTACGCCATCGCCAGTAATAACTCCGTCCCCCGTGATCACCCCATCGCTCAACAAACTACCCTGGGGCAAGAGATCCTGAAACAGCAGATTGACGGCAAGGAAGGCTGAGCCGTCACCTGTGATAACGCCATTACTCGTAAGGATGTAATCACCCGTAATAACGCCGTCGGAAAAGTAATCACCTGTTATCACACCGTCGCCCGTGATTACGCCGCTACCAAGCAGATTTCCCAGTGCATAAACCCGCTGATACTTCGTGATCAGAGCGATACCGGTCGCGTAGGTGTGATTGAGGATGATGCCCCGCGACCAGGTAAAGCTGTAATTTGCAATCGCAGTTTCCGGTGCGGGTGGCGCGTCGACTGTAAGCAAAGGCTCACCCACAGTTGTCGAAGAACTCAAATCAGTTCTCACTAACTGCGCCAACTGCACTGCACCCGCGATATTTAACTGGCCTGCGCCCTGCTCGAACATGTTGTAGCCTGCCAGCGGTTGGGCCGTGTACATCAATAACGCCTTCACCAGATTCGGCGTCAGACTCGGATTCGCCTGCAGCATGAGCGCCGCTGTTCCTGCGGCGACAGGTGTGGCCATCGACGTACCGCTCAGGTACATCATCCTGCGATTCTCAGCGCCGCTGACTCCGGCATCCAATGAAGGATTCTGCGTGACGAGTTGATTGCCGTCAGCTTCTGCATCGATCAGTTTATTGCCGGGCGCAATCAGATCTGGTTTGACCAGGTTGTCGTAGTGTTTGACGCCGTCGTCGTCGGTCGTGAAACTGCGTGTTGGTCCACGCGAGCTGAAGGACGCAACTGCATCGTCACTGCGTTCGTCGGTGCCAAATGTGTTTGAAGCTCCAACCGTGATCACCGCAGGCTCGTTGCCCGGCGAATGAACGTGACCGTAAAGCTTGTTTCCTTCGCTGTCTTTCCCGTTGTTGCCGGCTGCTGCGAAGACTACCACACCCGCATTAACCAGTCTGCGCGCTGCCCGACAAACCGGATCGTTCCGGTACGAATCGACGGCAGGCATACCGAGACTCATGTTGACGACACGAATGTTGTAAGTCGCTCGATTCGAAGCCACCCAATCGAGCGCCCGCAGCACCCCCGCAGTTGTGCCGACCCCGTCAGCGTTCAACACGCGCAGGTTGATGAGATTTGCATTCGGCGCGACGCCGGTGTACTCGCCGTTAGAAATCCGGCCGTTGCCCGCGGCGAGCGAAGCGACGTGAGTACCGTGACCGTAAGGATCGTCGGTACGACCCTCCCCAGTGAAATCCTCGTTGTAGACGACCCGAACACCGTTTGACTTGTTCAGAAAAGAGGTGTGGTCAACGTCGATTCCGGAATCCAGGATCGCGATTCCGATTCCCGTCCCATCGAGGGAGACGCTGCTGGTTTCGTCACCACTGTGCCGGATCTGATCCGCTCCGGTGGTCCGCGAAAGATGACCCATCGGCCTGACTTCACGGTTGAGAGACACGTACGCGACGTCGCTGCGATTCGCCAGATTGATCGCTGCGCTGGCCGGCAAAGTGGCCACACGCACTGCGAAGTTCTTGAACTTGCGGATGTTGCTGCCGCCTGAGTACTCAATCGTCGAGTCAATCGACACATCCTGCTGGCTGGCGGGCTGAATAATGACGCGAACAAAATCGCCGCCCTTGCCCTCGGAAACCTTTTGCAGAATGTCTTTTGAGACTTTCCGTTTGAGCTGCGCCTCGGCGCTGGCTTCAGCGTGCGTCCTTTGCTCAAAAACAAAAAGAGGTGAGAAAAGTAGTGAGACGAAACTACACCACAGTATCGGGAAAATAAAACGCTTCATTTAGTACTCCGGGAAACTGTGAAGAAGTCTCACTCTCGGCTCAAAAGTCGATCGGTGAACGAAGGAGGAAATCCTGGGGCCAATCTCACGCACCCTTCGGGGACCTATATCGGGGAACCGGAAGTCTAACAATTTTCGACGTTCAAAGATGTTGAATTTTCGTGTCGGACAATTCCGGCCACAAAAAGGCACAAAAAACACAAATAATAGTGGCAGAGTCGCCGTCCTCCCTTTGTCCAGCAGTCACTCGCCCCGGCCGAGAAAGTTCGCCCAGTTAACAAGTTAAAGGTGCTTTGGAGGACTCTATGAAATCCTTGAATTTAAGACTGTGTTTAGTATTGTCGATTGCTGCCTTCACCGCCCAGGTCGCGATTGCGGCCACCGTGCCAGCGGGGTTTACGGACTCAGTGGTCGCCTCCGGTCTCACGAATCCGAGCGCGATGGCGCTCGCCCCTGATGGTCGAATCTTCGTCTGTCAACAAAACGGCGCACTCCGCGTGATAAAAAACGGCGCCTTGCTTCCGACTCCTTTTCTGACCGTCACGGTCGACTCTTCAGGTGAACGTGGACTGTTGGGAGTAGCGTTCGATCCGAATTTCGTCTCCAATCAACTGGTTTACATTTACTACACCGCAACTACACCAACGATACATAACCGCATCAGTCGCTTCACAGCCTCGGGTGACGTCGCTCTTGCAGGCAGTGAAGTGATCGTGATGGATATGCCAAATCTGAGCACGGCCACAAATCACAATGGCGGCGCGCTTCACTTTGGACCGGACGGCACACTCTTCGTCGCAGTCGGTGATAATGCGAACGGCGCTAACGCTCAAACGCTGACAACTCGGCTCGGCAAAATGTTGCGTATCACGTCAACCGGCGGAATCCCGACGGACAATCCATTTTTCAATCAGGCAACCGGAGACAATCGCTCGATCTGGGCGCTTGGTGTGCGCAACCCGTTTACGTTCTCATTCCAGCCGGGCAGCGGAAGAATGTTCATTAACGACGTTGGTCAGAATACGTGGGAAGAGATCAACGACGGTATCGCCGGCTCAAACTACGGTTGGCCCAACTGCGAAGGATTCTGTAATCCACCGAATCCGAGCTTCCGCGATCCGATCTTTGCTTACCAGAACGACGCGCAAACATGCGCGATTACCGGAGGCGCGTTCTACAACCCGCAGATTAACCAGTTTCCGGCGAACTTCGTCGGCAACTACTTCTTTGCTGATTTCTGTGGCGGTTGGATAAGACGGCTGGATCCTGCGAATGGAAATGCTGTCTCTGATTTCGCGACCGGCATTTCACTACCGGTTGATCTGACAGTTTCGCCTGATGGTTTTCTTTATTACCTTGCGCGCGGCGCGGGTGCGGTAGGACGAATCGGTTTCGCGGCGACGGGAGATAACATTCCACCAACTGTGTCGATCACAAATCCCGCGAACGGTGCGATTGTGGCGCGTAAAGCCAACATCACGATCACGGCAACCGCGAGCGACAACGTTGGCGTCACGCGAGTCGATTTCCTGATCAACGGTACACTGCAGTGCTCGGATACAACTGCACCGTATAGCTGCGCCTGGAGAGTGCCTGGCGCGATGAACAAGACCTATCAACTGCAAGCGCGTGCGTTTGATCTGGCTGGGAATTCCAGCACAGCAACGAATACGGTAACAGCGCGTTAAGTAAACACGGATCTACACGGAAACAAATCCGTGTACATCCGTGGCTAATTAGCCTTTATTCGAATCGTACCGGCATTGCTTGTTCGTTCCTTGAACTTGATCCGAACGGTGCACGTGCCAATGGCGAGATTGCTGGGCAACCGGAATGTGACCTGAACAAAATCTGTGTTCGCGACTGCTCGCACGTCCTCTGCGGGAATATCGAAGCTCTGGCTGTTGCTGTCGACGAGGTTAACGACGACAGCACCAGCCGTCTCACCTTGTCCCAACACCACATTTCTCGCAAAAACGACGATTCGCGAATTCTGATCTGCGAGATTGAATAAATAGGTGAGATTGATAACCGGAAACGGATCTCGTAGAAACGCTGTTGACTCAAATGCTGTTACCTGATCCGCCGCCGGGCCAGACGAATCCAACAGCAACTCGAGCGGTGGCGGTGGCACCACCGTGTAGACGGCGGACTTCACAGCACTCGTCGCAAAACCGGATCTGAATGCACGCGCTTTCAAAGTGAGCGAGTGGTCCACAGTCACCGCCGAACCCGAGGCAATGATTGGATCGCTCTCAGTCGGATCCGATCCATTTGTGGTGTAATGAATCACGGCTTCCGGAGTTCCGCATACAATTTGAACGGAGGTCGGGAATATAGGTCCTTCCGGAACGCTGAAGATCGGTTTCGCGACTTTGAGATCCTCGGGAACTTGTGACGGACTAAAACTCGGAAAAATCGAACCGATTCCGAGAACACCAAACATATTCTCTCCCCATGCCCTGACCGTTCCGCCAGTGTTTGGATCACCGGTAAGTACAAAGCTCGAATTGCTTCCAGCCGCAACAGCAAAGACTCCTGAAATTCCCGGCACGAAAACGGGTGAGTGATGAGGGAAGAGATCACCAGGCCCTAAGCCCAGTTGTCCCAGGTTATTGCCGCCAAATCCCCTGATAGTCCCATCGGGTAGCAAAACTATAAAGTGTGTGGTTCCGCCTACCGCGGCCTTTCCCGACAAACCCTGTATCTGAGCCGGTACTGGGTAAGGTCCGTTGTCGATGATTCCCTGGCCGAGGCGTCCAAACAGATTGTGACCAAACGACCAAACAGTCCCGTCCTGCTTTACAGCGACTGTCGATCCGGGACCAGAACCCACCGCAACCGTATTCTTCAACGCAGGCAATTCAATAGGCGATGTAATGACGTTACCGGTTGTTCCGTCTCCGAGTTTTCCGATAAAAGCAAAACCCCAACCGAAAACGGTTCCGTCAGCTTTGATTGCATACGACACAGTGTCGCCGGCGATGATCTGGATGACATTCGTTAAACCAGGAATCTGAGTAGGCGTTGGATGTGGAATGAAGTCCTGAGTACCGAGGCCCAGTTCCCCAACGGCATTCCAGCCCCACGACCAAACGGTCCCATCCGATTTGAGCGCCATCACTTGAGTGTTACCGGCTGAGATAGCAGTGATACCCGACAGTGTTGGTATCTTTACGGGTCGGTTACTCGAAGTAGGCGTGGTAGTGCCAAGGCCCAGTTGACCGTTCTCGTTCGTTCCCCAAGTCCAGACCGTTCCGTCAGTCTTGAGAGCAACAGAATGGTGTGTTCCGGCACTAATATCTTTGACAGACATCAGGTCGTCGACTTGAGCAGGAAAACTTCTATTTTCGTTGGTGCCATCTCCCAGTTGTCCATAAAAGTTGTGCCCCCAGGACCACACGGTCCCGCCGCGTAAAACGAGGACGTGGGCGCCCTGGGAATTCATCGAAATTTTTGTCGCACCTGTGAACGGAACGAGGTCGGCAACTTTTGCTGTCGCGATCGAAGAGTTGTTTCCCGGATTTGTGTCTGGATTGCTGGTCGAAATTGTCGCCGTTGATGACAGAGTGACCCCGCTTGGCGCATTCACCCTGGCGGTGACGACCATTGTGAATGACGTATTTGCCGAAATGCTGCTAAACAGGCTGGTCGGTTTGCCGCCATTAGCAGGGCTGGGAGGGTTACATCCATTACATGACGCGAAAGTAACGTCAGAAGGCAGAGCCACCGAAATTACAGCGTCGAGTGCTGGACCATTGATCGCCCGTACAGTAACAGCAAGATTTACGAACTGCGTCGTGGAAACCGGATCGGGACTGGCGACGAACGACTCGATGGCAAAATCAGTCGAAGGCGTTGGCGTCGGAGTCGGCGTGGGAGTTGGTGTCGGTGTCGGGGTAGGAGTCGGCGTGGGGGTTGGAACAACGCCGCTCGAAGTCCAGTTGAGTGCGACGTTGCCGTATTCTCCGTTCCAACCATCGATAGCAATTCGGTATGTCGTGCCGGCGTTGATGTTGAATTGAACACGACTCACGCGGTTGACGCCGGTCTGGATGTCGTCGTTCGCCGCAACAAAGTTCAGTTGATTGAGCGAAGTGCCCTGGTAGATCGCAAGAGTTGTGTCGAAGTTGCTGCCCACAGTGTCGAACGTCGCTTGTCCATTCACCGTTGACTGCCATGTGTACCAAATCGATTTGTCACCCAGAAAACCTACGTGAATCGGCTCGCCAACCTCCCTGGTTCCGTTGGCATTGGTTCCTTGCACTGTTCCGCTACTGTTACCGAGATTAATGGCGTCGGCAAAATTGTCGTTTGGCGGTCGCACGATTGGTGGTCCACCGATTGTGTAACCTAAGAGATCGATGACTCTAAGATCGTTCTCGCTGATGGTTCGTCTCAGACCGTCGTCAAGTGTCGGATCCATGATGCCGATGTATTGCGACGCGGAGGTGAGCGAATCATCGCGCCAGTGGCTTGATTGACGGCCGTCGCCAGACCCAGGGCCCGGATTTGGACCACCTGTCGAGAGCGGGAGCTCAAACGTGGCGAACGTGCTCAATTGATTACTGAAATACGATTGGCTGCCGCCAATAGACATGACGCGCGGCGTAGTCGCAAATGTCGCCAACGTCGCTGCTGATGGTCGGAAGCGATACAAATCCCAATTCGCGACAGCAGAACTACCGGCATTCGCGCCTGAGTTCGAAGCGAAACCAAGTGCGTGACCAATTTCATGTGTGACCACTGAGTCGAAGTCGATTTTGTCCGAATCGACACCATCATCGGGATTGAAATCAAACGGCTTTGCCGAATTGAAACCGATGCCCGCATCGCCCTGGCCCAACGTTAACGAATCGGGATCAGAAATGTCCGGTACGATGCCGAGAGCGCGCGCATTGGCCTTCGTGACACGCGCATTTGTCACGCTGCTGGTGCTGCCGTTTAACTCAATCGGAACTGAAGAAGCGGGTAGAGCGTTGTAAAGCTCCGTTTCGCTATTAGTGGAGGCGCCGTTTATTAACCGCTGACGAAGATCTGAATACGGACCGGTAGTGGAAGAGCTGCCGGTTGCGCCAAGGATATCGGGATCGGGGTACGGCTCTCCAAAGAAGGTTGGTCCAAAGTCGACGTCGATTACAACCGTGATAGGCGTTGCAATCACCGCTTCCCAACGGTTGGCAGCAACGATAAAGGCATCCTTTGCTAGCTGATTCTGATTCAACTGGGTCGTGCCATGCAGCACGATGCGCAGTCCTGCCGACGTTTGCAGGTTTGGCGTTGCCGTTGAGTCTGACGGCGATCTCAGCGCGCGTGCTCTGTCCCGAGAGGCTCCTTCGTAAATCAGGTTCATGCGGCCGCCGCCGGAACGTCGATTGATTCGATCACGCTCCGTCTTGTTCGCTGCGCGACACGCATACCGGCCATTTGCGTCGCGATAGACGATAAATATTTCCTCGTCAGCAAGGGTTGATGAACTCCAATTTTGGGTCGGAGTCGGCGACGTTGAGCGTTGTGCGTCTGAAGCAGAAGGCCCGAATATTACCGAGCAAAGAACGACCAACAAACAGAGGTATCCGAATCGAACGAATCGAGACGCAGAGCGCACATGGAGGGACAAGAAGACCATCGACGAAAGGGGAGATCTGATCAGGCTGTGAAGACTCAACAAACTTGGGCTACGCCTAGTCTCTCATAAACACGGACCGACAAGAAAGAGGACCACAAAGGCTCGCACAAAATCAGAATCCCGCCCACGGCAGTGGGCGGATTGTTCAAGTCCTTTCTAACACCACCTATACCTAAAGCGTTGTAATCCCGCTCACGACAGTGGGCGGATACTTCAAGTCCTCACTATTTATTCTAGATCGGCTCACAGACGTTGATTGTTGATGAATAGTGCCGGCTTGAACAATCCGCCCACTGTCGTGAGCGGGATTACAACGCTTACGTGGAGGTGGTATTAGAAAGGACTTGAATGATCCGCCCACTGCCGTGGGCGGGATTTCGGTCTTTTGTGAAAGCCAGGCCACGACAAGATGAGGTCTAATACGCGTTGAACCAGCCGAGCGATGTGAGCTCTTTCTTTGCGGGATCGAAAGTCACGATATGTGCGCCGGCGGCTCCGACTCTCCGGTTCGGGCCGAAAGTCAAACGCGGTGTCACACCTGTTTCGTACTCGTAAAGACTGTCGAGTGCCGTAATAAGCTTCTCGCGATTCAGATCTCTGCCGGCGCGAGTCAATCCTTCCACCAAAACTTTCGCTGCTGCAAATGCCGAAAGCTGCGCAGCTAAATGGCGCGTAGGAACCTTGTATTTCTCCTGCAAAGCACGGAACTCCGCCCCTGCTTCGTTGGTAATGTCGGACGGCACAGTAGGAAAGGCCAGGAAGACCTGATGGCTCGATCCGGGTCGCAAAATTGACGACATGTCTGTTCCGCTGAGCGTTCCGATGAGTAAAAGATTGGGAGACCAACCTGCCGTTGCCGCCTCGTTCAGGAGCGACGTTTGTTCCTTTGTGTCTCCGAAGAAAAACAGATACTCGACGTTGCTACTCTTTAATTCTTTAACTATCGGTTGAGGATCGAAACTGGCAGACTTAAAGACGATCTTTTTAGCGATCGTTAGTTGAGACTTCTGCGCCTGTTCGGCGGCGGCATTTCCCGCGGCACTACTCAGCGTCGAATCAGCATAAACGAGCGCGGTCGTCGCTCGTTTGAGTTCTGGTCGTAACGCGGCAAAGTTCACGAGGCCCATCGCCTGCTCGGAAATACCCGGCAGCAGGTAGAAGAGGTATTTGTTGGCTGGATTTTCTAAATGCGGCAACAACGTCGATGGACCAATGAAGGGGATCTCCTCAGTGCGCGCCAGGGCCGCGATCTGTGGATCAGATCCAGCACTCAAACCACTGACGAATGCAAACACCTGCTCCTTACGAGCGAAGTTTTGCGCCGCAGTCGCTGTGCTGGCTCCACCCGTACCTGAATCAGCAACGCGTAGATCAATTTTGCGACTAAAAATTCCACCTCGGCTATTAATGTTGTCAAAATAGGCGGTGAGGACGGCCTTCATCGCCGTACCGGTATCTGCAAGTGCTCCGCTCGAAGGCGACATTAAGCCAACGGTGATGTTTGTGTCCGTCAGACCGGGATCGAGATCCGTGTCGATGCGCTTCACATAGGCGATGAGATCCGCCATGTCTTCCGGCGACAGTTTGTAGCGCGGCATGGCGACGAGTAGCTCATTACCAGCCGGATCAACTCCATTCACAACTGCGCGAATTAAAGCCGATTCGGTGAAGGCGCCATGCTTGCGACCAGTACTATGAGTGTGACCATACGGTTTGATGAGGTTGGACCAGGTGAGATTGCCGGCCGTGACTCCGCCTTCGCTTTTCCCTTCCCCGCGGATCCCGTGACAGCCGCTACAGGCGAACGACGACGCCGAAAGATCCAGTTCGCCTATACGTGCGGTGATCTCGCGGCCAGACGGACTAGTTCCTCTGAGGTAGATTTCTTTGCCACGGCGCTCGCTGTCAGTGAGCAATTGTTTCTGCGCGCTTTGTGCAACAATCACCAAAGCGCAACACAGCACGAAAAAAATTACTCCCGCAAAGGCGCAAAGAGGCAAAGGGAAAACGGAAGTCGCCCTTTGCTCCTTTGCGTCTTTGCGTGAAAAATCTCTAGTGTTGCGCAGCGTTTGCATGCAGCGTGAGATAAGGCAGTTGCCGGTACTGAACTCGTTTCGATGGACTCTCTACGAAAAGTAAATATACCCCGGATTCGGGAACATTGAGAGTGATTTCATAAAGACCATCATCGAGTGGTTGTGCAATCTGCCGCTGCTGCCATGCGACGTCGGGGAATTGCCTCGACTCAGAAACTGAGACCTTGAGGGCTGCGAGAGGCGGCTATAATGTTGTTTAAGTTAGGCGATTCGATGTAGAAGTTGCTGAGATTTAATCAAATCTTCATTTATGAGAGTTTTTGAATACGACAAACAGAATTCACGGCGGGAATATTATCTGCGCAACACTATCTTTTGGAGTCTGTTTGTTGGCTATATTCCTGGCGTATGGATTATTGGTTCGCTGTTGCAACAGGGGCTCGGTATAAACGCTGGCTTTGGATTCGCAGCCCTGGGCTGGATGGCGGTCTGGCTTGTTGTTGGCATCTGGCGAATCTCCTGGCAATGTCCGCGTTGTCATCGAAGGTTTTATTTTAAATGGTGGTATGGCAACACCTTCACGACGAAGTGTGTTCACTGCGGTTTTCGTCCAGGGAGCGAGTGAAATCATGGAAACAGTGCAACTAAATTTCCAACTCACAGAGAAAGAATATATCGCCGCTATTCGTCTCTATGCGCTGCGCTCGACCGAAATACTGCTCCGTTTAATAATTATGTGGATCCTGGTCTCTGCCGGTTTGTTTTTGCTGACGATGATATTGGATTTTGCACTGCCGATTTGGGCACTTATTGCGATGCTAGGCCTGGTTGGCGTGTCGCTTACGCAGGGTTACTTGTTTGACCGTCCGCGACGTTACTTCCGCGGAGATCCGAAGTTCCGCGATGAGTACAATCTGACATTTAGTGACAGTGGTATTGAGTTCAAAACGCAAAACGTCAACGCTTCAATCGCCTGGAGCATGTTCACTCGTGTGATTGAAAACGATAAGTTCTATCTGACGGTCTATGGACGCGATCTCCACTCGGTCTCAGTCATTCCGAAGCGAGCTTTTGTGAGCAGTCAGCAAGAAGCTGCTTTCCGCGAAATGCTGCGCCGGCACATCGATAGTTCACTAAAACTCAGCGATAGCGAACGCGAAAAGGCCGATTATCTTCCACCGACTACCCCGCCCGACTGGCGTTAAAACCCTCAACTACCGGGTGCAGTCGCACGGGCTTGCATCACTTGTTTCATGAATCTCTTCGCGACCTTGCCCGCGACCGTTCCGCCAAGTGAACTGAGCTTGCCACTAGCGAGGACGATGTTTCTTTTTGAATCGATCGCGGTATAGACGTACTTGGTCAAGCGATCGTGATGAACCTCGAGAATGATGTCCGCGTCCGCTTCATTGCGTGTGATCACTAAACCGAGCTGCGAAAATTCCACTCGCTTTTGCAGCTTTTCTTCGATCACAGAATGGCCAACCAGCGCCGAAGAAGACTTCACGTAGATAGACCGCGCCGATCTGAGAGCCACTACCGCCTCAGACTGTGCGTAAGCTACGACCGAGCAATACGACAGCAAACAGATCGATGCCAGCGTTAAGCTAAATACTTGTCGAGTCATAGCAACAAGTATTGCGCTTCGTACAACGAAACCCGAGGTGATCTATGACAGTTTCACGATTGTCATGGCAAATGGTCTTCTCGGGACGT
>DASTVU010000200.1:0-2565 GCA_035758935.1 Pyrinomonadaceae bacterium
AGGGGTCAAGGTTACGACTCTGCTTGGAGGGACTTGGCCTTTTAAGGATCGCGATGCCCTTAGTGCAGCCAGTAAGGTGATCACGAATTATTTGGAGCTTACAGGATTCAAGTTACCTGGTGGTGCTTTCATCATGATCGCACCACTGCCGATCAAAGTCGGAAGCATCAAATGGCGAGCCGAAACACGAGGTTCGACGGTTGTTCTGTTAATTGACCCGGAAGCAGATTTCAAAAATTGGATCGGACAGCTCAGCGTCATCTTTACGCACGAGCTGCTTCATCTTTGGGTGCCAAACAGGCTTAAGCTTCAAGGCGATTACGATTGGTTCTTTGAAGGCTTCACTCTGTATACAGCCCTGCGGACGGCGCTGGAGCTAAAGGTGATTACCTTTGAAGAGTTTCTCAACACCCTTGCTCGGGTCTACGATTCTTACCTTTCTTACCCCGATGATATGTCTCTGCTCGATGCATCGGAGAGACGCTGGACCACGTCGGGTTCGCTTGTTTACGACAAAGGAATGCTCGTGGCGTTTCTTTACGATTTAAAGATCAGAAAAGAGTCTGGCGGCGCAACAACTCTGGCAGATCGCTATCGAGAGCTGTTTGGTGGTCGTGTCGCTGCCAACGCGAGTGGAAATGAAGTTATAATTGGCTTGCTGGATTCGGCCCCGGCAATGAACGGCTTCGCAAAGTCGTACGTTGAAAACACTGCGAAGCTCGAACTCGAACAGGTTCTCCCGTCGTATGGATTGACATTGGACTCGTCCGGCAAACAGTCGGAATTGCGAGTCAGCCGCGACCTGAACGCTGAACAGAAGAAACTGCTGCGTTCGCTCGGTTACCGGAAGTAAATTCTCGAAGGAACTGGGAATGAGATTTAGTAAGACCTTACTTGTATTCGCCCTCGTCTTGATTTCCCTCGGTTGCCAAACCCTGGCAAAGAGGAACAGTACCGGCGTGATCGTGGCTCGTCGCGCTCAAATTCGCAGCTCGACTGCCGTTGTCGCAGCAGATCTGTTGCAAGTCAACCGTGGCGACGTCATCGACATACTCGAATCTACAGACGTTCTCGATCCGAGTGACAACACACGAAAAGAGCGTTGGCTCCGCGTCAAGGCTCGCGACACTGACGCTACTGAGGGTTGGATCGAAGCACGCAACGTCATGCCGGACGATGTGCTTGAAGAGTCAAAGAAACTCGCCTCAGAGGATAAAGACACACCGTCTCAGGCTACGGGTCAGCTTCGTGCGAGTTCGAATCTTCGACTCACTCCGGATCGCAGTGGCAATGAAAACATCATGATGCGACTCGACAGTGGATCGAGTTTCGACATCATCAGTTGGAAACGTGTGCCGAAGCCGAAAGCGTCTGAAGCGATTGAGACAGACGTCGCTCCGAAAGCAGGCAGCGCGCAGCAGGGCAACGCAAGACCGGGGCAGCAAGGTGATGAGAATGAGCCGGAAGAAACGAATGAGCTCTGGTACAAAGTGCGCTTGACGTCGGCAACGTCACCGGCCCCGGCTGGTTGGATTTACGGCAAGCAGGTTGAGCTTGCGGTGCCGAGTGACATTATTTTCTATCGCACGGGACGCGAGTTTGTGGCGTGGCAACGACTCGACGGTGAAAGCAAGAGTGCGGCCGACAAAGATGCGGGTAGGGAAGCCAAACCCGGAAGCTGGTTGATACTCGAGAAGAGTAGCTCGAATCAGCCGCATGGTATTGACGAACCGGATTTCGATCGTATTTATGTGCTTGGATACGACAAGCGCAACCAGGAGCATTACACGGCTTATCGCAGTCCTGATCTGAAGGGATATTTGCCGGCGAAAGTAGAGGGACAGGGCGAGAGCAAGAGCTTTACTGTGCGTGTTCAGGAAGAGGAGGGCGCGGCGGCGAAGGAAGTTCGCTACAGCCTCTACAAAGATGCGCGTGGAGTTTTGAAGATCAACGCGCCAAACATTGCGCCTCAGGGAAGACGAAGGCGGTAATTTGAGCTTTGAACTTGGTGCTTTGTACCTGGTCCCAGGTATCAAACAAACGCAAAGCACAAAGTTCAAGGTACCAGGCACTAAATCCATGTATCACCCGGTCATCATCGGTGTTGGTGGTTTCACATCCGACGTTGGAAAGACGACGCTGATGTGTGAACTGCTCAAGTGGTTTCCGGAGTGGGAGGCGATAAAAACAACTCGCGGGCACTATCGCTCGTGCGGCAAAGATCCTCAAGCGTGCTGCGTGAGTCACCTCTTGTCTGACGAACCTATTGTGCGTTCCGGTCTTGATGAAACTTACGAAAAAGGAAAAGACACCGGGCGCTACTGGGACGCAGGAGCGTCGAACGTCCACTGGTTGATCTGCACTGACAATCAGGTCGAAAAGGGAATCAAGGAAGCGCTCGCGAGAGTGAAATCACCCGGCGTTCTTATCGAAGGAAACAGTTTCACTCAGTTCGTGCAAACAGATCATTTCGTCATGGTCCGGCGTGCCGATGATGACAAGATGAAAACTTCCGCACGACGGACCATTGGCAAAGTAACGGCGATCTACGTTTCCGATCTCGCC
>DASTVU010000201.1:0-8748 GCA_035758935.1 Pyrinomonadaceae bacterium
GAAGGAACAGTTGTCCGGGTCAAACCAAACGATGCGTTGCGTGTGAAGAGAAGCATAGAATTTGAGCAGGCTCTTAAAGAATTAGGATGTAGCGTCAGTATTGAACGCGCTCAGCGTACCCCTTGATTGCATGCAGGAATCTTGTTAATCCTGTAACATCCTAAAATCTTGTCAAAACCGATGGCCAAGGACAAAACCGATAAGTCTTCCCCGGAACCGGAGCAAACGTCCGCCCAGAAAACTGCCTTCGATCGTGTCCTCCTCGCCCGTCACTCCGATCGCCCTTACACACTCGATCTCATCGAACGTTTGTTTGAAGACTTCGTCGAGCTTCACGGCGACAAAAGATTTGCAGAAGACCCAGCCATTGTCTGCGGCATGGCACGCTTTCATGGCTTGCCGGTGATCGTCGTCGGTCATCAGAAAGGTCGCGACACCAAACAGCGCAGCTACAGAAACTTTGGCATGCCGAAGCCCGAGGGTTATCGAAAGGCACTCCGCGTGATGAAGCTCGGTGAAAAATTCGGCCGCCCCATATTTACTTTCATCGACACGCCCGGCGCCTATCCTGGTATCGACGCTGAAGAACGTGGACAAGCCGAAGCCATCGCTTTCAACCTGCGCGAAATGGCAAAGATCAAAGTGCCGATCATCGTTACGGTGATTGGTGAGGGCGGATCCGGGGGCGCGCTCGCGATTGGCGTCGGCGATCAGGTGCTGATGCTCGAGAACGCGATCTATTCCGTTATCAGTCCCGAAGGCTGCGCCGCGATTCTCTGGAAGGACTCAAGCAAAGCAGATCGTGCCGCCGAAGGTTTGCGTCTGACCGCGCAGCATCTCTCCGAAGAGGGAATCGTCGACAAGATAATTCAGGAGCCGGAAGGTGGCGCGCATAACGATTACGATCAAACGGCGCGTTTTCTCGATTCAGCGCTCAGTGAACGTCTCGCAGAAGCAGTAAGTTGTTCTCAGGAAGACAGACTAAAGCGTCGCTATGGCAAACTTCGCGCCTACGGCCGCTGGGGAACAGATGGTAAGGACACTGACCCAACACCGCCGGCAGGTTAATAACTTGCGCTCGCAGCGGTTGTTAGAACGGAATATCGTCGTCGGATAAATCTGCTTGCGAATCAGGCGGACCTGCACTCGCGCTTGCCGAAGCTGCGCGCTCATGCGTCATTTCGTCGCCGCCTCTCGATCCGATAAACTGCATATCGGTTGCAAAAACTTCGAGCGAGTGCCGCGGTTTTCCGTCCCGATCGATGTACTCTTCCACGCGCAGGCGTCCCTCAATGTAAACCTGTTTTCCTTTTTGCAGATACTGTGAGGCAGTTTCCGCGAGGCGGTTCCAAAGAGTGATGCGAAACCACGTTGTGTGGTCCTGCATCTCGCCATTTTTATCTTTGCGCCGTTCGTTCGTCGCCATACTGAAGCTACAAACGGGAGTACCCTGGGCGGTGTAGCGCAGCTCGGGATCGCGACCGAGATTTCCCACGAGAATTATTTTGTTGAAGGACATGAGGAGCCTTTCTTTTATCTGGGTTTACCAACCGCCGCGATACTACAAGCGAAAAACCGAAGAATCAAGCGAACCAAAAATTTAATGCGATAAATATCTTTTGGCCACAAAAAAGCACACGAAGCACAAAAGTGTAGCTATCGCGTTCGGCAAATGATTTCTGGTAGACTGTCGTTACTTTAATTGGTTCGAAGTAGATGAAGCCTAGAGTATACATAGAGACTTTTGGCTGCCAGATGAATGTCGCTGACACTGAACGCGCCGCCACTGGTCTCCGCGCTTCCGGATACGATCTGTGTACGTCAGTCGATGAGGCGGACGTCGTTCTGCTGAACACCTGTTCGGTGCGTGAAAAAGCAGAACGAAAGGTTTACACGCGTATCGGTGAGCTGCGTGCAGAGCGACCGGGCAACAGGGATCTTCTGGTCGGCGTGATGGGTTGTGTGGCCCAACTGGAAGGCGAAGCCGTCTTCGCACAGGCTTCATCGGTAAACATCGTTGTAGGCACACGCGCTACCGATCGCATACCGGAACTGATCGAACGAGCACGCGACGGCGAGAAGCGAGTACTAGACCTCGGCGAGCGTGGCGACAACGACTCGTGGGACGTCTCCCCGGTCGAACGACACTCACCGCACGTCGCTTTCATTCCAATCATTGAAGGCTGCAATAAGTTCTGTTCATTTTGCATCGTGCCTTACTCGCGCGGTCGTGAACGCAGCCGTCCTGCAAGCGAGATCGTCGCGGAAGCCAGGCGATTGCAAGCGCTCGGCTACAAAGAAATTCACTTAATCGGTCAAAACGTCAACAGCTACAGGCCGCGCGTGCAGGATGGTTTGGAAGGATTCGCGGGAGCAACTCCATTTTGCCGTTTGTTGCGAGCAGTCGCTGCGACAGGTTTGCCGCGCATTAAGTTCACTACGTCATTTCCGCGTGACTTTCATCCGGACATCGTCACGGCAATTGAAGAAAATCCGAACCTCTGCGAGTGGGTTCACTTGCCGGTGCAATCCGGTAGCGATCGAATTTTGAAATTGATGCGTCGTGGTCATAAACGCAGTGACTATCTCGAACGAATTCAGCGTATAAAGAACTCAAGCAGGCGTCTGGCGCTCACGAGCGATATCATCGTCGGCTTTCCTGGTGAGACTGACGACGACTTTCAACAGACAGTCGACCTCGTGCGAGAGTGTGACTACGACAGTCTCTACATTTTCAAATACTCTAAACGTGCAGGAACGCCGGCAGCAGAGTTTCATGATAACGTTCCGGAGACGGAAAAGACTGCGAGATTCCTGGAGCTTGAAAAAGTTCACCGCGCGGCGCAGGAGAAGATTTACAGTTCGTATGTCGGTCGCAAACTCAGCGTGCTTGCTGAAAAACAGAGTTCGCGTTCTGAAGACGATCTTTCGGGACACTCGACTTGCCACAAAGTGGTCAACTTCCGTGGTGACAGCAGTCTCGAAGGTGAGATAGTAGATGTGCAGGTTACGGCAGCGAAGACAAACAGCTTGTATGGAACTCTAGTTGGACGGTAGGGTAAGGGGTACCTACGTATGGAAATCGAGGTAAAGATCCGAGCGTTAATGATGGATCCCAACAGCGGAACTCCAATTATTATTTTAAAGGACGTTCAGAGTGATACGATGCTGCCGATCTGGGTGGGCGCGTATGAAGCGAACGCCATCGCACTGGAGATTGAGAAGATTGCGCCACCGCGGCCGATGACTCACGACCTCCTGCGAAACCTGATCGTGGAATTGGGAGTTCAAGTGGATCGAGTAGTGGTGACAAGCTTGCGCGATAACACCTTCTTCGCAGTAATTGAGATGCGCAACAGTGAGGGAAATCGGATGGTGCTCGACTCGAGACCTTCCGACGCAATCGCTTTGGCATTAAGAGCTGATTGTCCAATCTATGTCGACATGGAAGTGATCAAAGCCTCGCGTAATACTCTGCCGGCGGAGGAATCTGAAGAGTCTGAGATAACTGGAAGTGAAGAGGAATGGCCCGACGTCATCGGTGAAGCCGGTGATTTACCGATGTAGTGTCCGCAATGATGAACCTATGGAGCGATAATTGGCCACTGTGCAGCGAATGGTAATCGCCATCGCCAATCAAAAAGGTGGGGTAGGGAAGACCACTACCGCCATCAATTTGGCCGCCGCTTTTGCCCGCAAGGGAAAACGTGTCCTCCTTCTCGATCTCGATCCCCAGGCCAACAGTTCGATTTCCTTTTTAGATCCGCGGACGGTCGATCGATCCGTTTACGAGCTCATGATGGACGGTCAGGCTCCGGTGGAGGACTCCGTTTACCCGACGCCCGTCGAGAACCTACAGGTTGTTCCGGCACGCATTAATCTCGCGAAACTCGAGGCGAAACTAGTTGGTGATTTTGACGCGCCGTTTCGTCTCAAAGATCGTCTTGAACCTTTCCGGAAACAATACGAAGTCATCGTCATCGACACGCCGCCGACACTCGGGCTGATCACTGTGAACGCCCTTGTCGCTGCTTCACACGTCTTGATCCCGATCCAATCGTCATACTTTGCACTCGAGGGCACCGACGATCTTTTGGAGACGATCGAGAAAGTCAAAGCGCGCCCTAATCCAAATCTGGAGTTGTTGGGCGTGCTCGTGACGCTGCATGACAAGCGGACTACGCTCGCACGCGAAGTTCACGAACAGATTAAATCGGTATTTGGTCCAAAACTTTTCGATACAGTGATTACCAAGAGCGTCAGACTCGAAGAATCGCCCGCGTACAAAGAGTCGATCTTTAGCTTTGCTCCAAACTCATCCGGAGCAATTGAGTACGGAAAACTTTGCGAAGAGGTAATAAGCCGTGTCTAAAAGGGGATTGCCGACAGGCCTCCAGATGCGCCACGACGCGCATTACGTCGAAGAGTTGTCGCAACACCGGCCGCAACAAGTCGGCCGGATGATCGCCGTGGATAAGCTCGATCCGAATCCGGATCAGCCACGTGTGGAGTTCGGCGACTTAACGGAGCTGACTGCCTCGATCGCTGAGAAGGGCGTTCTTGAGCCATTACTCGTCAAACCAAATCGACTCACCGGGCGCTGGATGATCATCGCCGGCGAGCGTCGCTGGCGCTCCGCCCAGCGCGCTGGCCTCAAGGAAGTTCCGTGCGTTGAGATGGAAGTCGATGAAGGCACAGTCGCGGAGATTGCGCTCATTGAAAACATGCAGCGCAAGGATCTGACGGTTTGGGAAGAGGCGGATGGATTGCTTGCGCTGTGTGATCGTTATGGTTATACGCACGACGACGTGGCGCGCAAAGTTGGTAAGAGCAGGACGACCGTGAGTGAAGCACTCGCGATCGCGCGGATTCCTGACGACGTGAGGGAAGTGTGTCGCGCTGCTGATATCAATGCGAAGTCGTCGTTGCTTCAGATTGTGCGGCAGCCTGACGACGAGTCGATGAGGCGTTTCGCGAAAGAGATTGCGACGAAGGGGTTGAATCGCAATGATGCACGCGAGGTGCGGCGTCAGGAGATGGGGCCGCGTGTCGTTCCTGAGAGCAAGCCTTACACGTTCAAGTACGCTTCACCGGATAAGGATTTCAATATTGAGGTAAAGTTTCGCGCCTCACAGGTGAGTGACTCGGAGGTCGCGCTTATTCTACGAGCCGTCGCCGACGAGATAGACGTACTCCCTGATTAATTTAACGCTTCGGGACGTACTGTAGGGGCGGCCCTTCGTGGCCGCCCGTGGCTTAGTGACAGATTGAAGAAAACGACGGCCTCGGATTTGGTGAGCACGATCAAAACCACGGGCGGCCCTCCGTGGCCGCCCCTACAGTACGTTCCGCAGTTGCTGATTTAACTCGCCTGTTTCTTTTTCTCCGCGGCAGCTCGCTTCTGTAACGACTTCGCCCAACGCTCGAATGTTGGCTGAAGAGGTTTGAAGAGGCGTGCCCTGAAGCTGTGCTTCTTCTCGTTCCAGGCTTTCAACTGCTTTTCGGTGTAAGCACGAACTGCTGGCTCAAGTTGAGTCTTCTTTAGAGAGTGCTTGAGCGTGATGTGGTAGTGCTGGGCTACGAGTGAAAACACAAGGGCAACGAGATTGCTCTTGTATGAAAGTCTCGGAACGATTCTCTTATGAAACGGTTTATCAGCGGGTAAAAGAACGTTGACGGCGATCTCAAGCCAGGCACCCTTTGGTCCTTGCCGTGGGTGATAGAGTCCTGGCAATTCGGTCGCCTGGAACGCCGTCCCTTTGATTCGTGGATCGGTGATAAACGGCACAAGCCTGATTCGTTCGATACCGCGAGTATGCTCGCGCGGCAGGCTATCAAAGGCAGTCTCGATCTGCTCCTGAGTGCCTTTTGGCAAGGCGCCTTCGTACTGGTTTTCAATGCGTATGGCCACAGTGATCGTTCCCTATAGAGACTAAAATGTTGCGAATAGGAAATGGCCACTTTAGGGGAAGGCAGTAAAGACGGTCAAGTGAGCCCGGTCGCAGGAACTAGTCCGAATTTCCCCACACGAACACACCCTTGCAGTCACCAAAGCCTGAGATTGGTGATCCGCTGTCTTCGCTGGGTTCCCGGATCCTGACATAGACCCACGCTTCTTTACAGTCATCGAGCCGCACTCTATCAACCCTTAGATTGTTGGTGGTAGGTGACAACGAAAAAACGTAATCAATATATTCGGCGGTCGGCTCATCAATGCCATCATCACACCAGCCCTCCCACTTTGGACCCGTGAAGTGAGCAATAAGCAGACCTTCCTGATTCTCCTCAGTCACTTCATATAACGGCACGAATACTCCTTCGGCTAACTCGTGGAAACAAGCGTACCCGCCTGTTTCGTGCGTGTAGAAAGCACCTGAAGGTTGCAGGATAATCAACCCCATAAATTGCGGTAAAACCTGACTGAGATTTATTCGGGCCTTAACCTGTTGTTCCCTCAGTCTTTCGTCCCTCAGGTGCATCGGCAACCTCTCATTCGATTAACTACAACCGCCCCCTGTTGGAAACAGAGCACGTGAGGAGACACCGCCTTTTAATCGGTCACTGCACCCTTACTAGCACTGCTGACGAGGGCGCGGTATTTGGCGAGGACGCCGGATGTATAGCGTGGTGTAGGTGGGCGCCAGTTCTCACGCCTGCGTGCTAACTCGTCGTCCGGGACGTTCAGTTGCAGGAGGCCGCTTACGGCGTCGATTGTGATCGAGTCACCTTCGTGCACGAGAGCTAGATTGCTGCCGGTGGCGGCTTCTGGTGCGACGTGGCCGACAACCATGCCATAGGTTCCTCCGGAGAAACGGCCGTCAGTGATAAGCCCAACTGAATCTCCGAGTCCGGCGCCAATCAGCGCGGACGTGGGCGCGAGCATTTCACGCATGCCCGGACCGCCTTTCGGACCTTCATAACGAATCACAACGACATCTCCCGGCTTGATCTGCGCAGACAGAATCGCTTCTAAACACGACTCTTCCGAATCAAACACTCGCGCAGGCCCTATAATTACTTTGTTCTTTACACCGGAGACTTTTGCAACCGAGCCTTCGAGTGCGAGGTTGCCACGCAGGATCACGAGGTGACCTTCAGGATACAGCGGGTGATCAAACGCGCGGATCACATCCTGATCGTCGGATGGTTTTTCAGGAACTCGAGCCAGCACCTTCTCGATAGTCTCACCGGTTATTGTGAGTGCATCGCCATGCAAAAGGCCTTCGGCAAGCAACATCCTCATCACTTGCGGAATGCCGCCGGCCTTGTGCAGGTCAGTCGCGACATACTTACCCGACGGCTTTAAATCACAGAACAGCGGCACGCGTTTGCGGATTCTTTCAAAGTCATCGAGCGTGAGCTCAACCTTCGCCGCATGAGCGATCGCCGGTAAATGCAGAACGGCATTCGTCGATCCTCCTACAGCCATGATTACCGCGATCGCGTTTTCGAAAGCCTTTCGCGTTAATAGTTGCCGTGGCAGAATCTGTTGTCGCACCGCCTCAGCGAGAGCTGCTGCCGACGCGCCTGCGTTCTCCACAACTTCGTCACTATCAGCAGCCATCGTCGAAGAGTGGGGCAGAGAAAGTCCCATCGCTTCGATGGCGGATGACATTGTGTTAGCGGTGAACATGCCACCACATGATCCGACACCCGGACACGCGTGACGCTCGATCTCAAACAGATGATCCTCGCTGATCTTGCCGGCACAAAACTGTCCTACAGCTTCAAATGCACTGACGATCGTAAGATCCTCGCCTTCGTAGTGACCCGGTCTGATCGTTCCACCATAAACAAAGATCGACGGAATATTCAGTCGCGCAATGGCGATCATCGCGCCCGGCATGTTCTTGTCACAGCCACCAATCGCCACCAGACCATCGACCGACTGCGCCTGGCAAACTGTTTCGATCGCATCCGCTATGACTTCACGCGAGACAAGGGAATACTTCATCCCTTCAGTACCCTGCGAGATTCCGTCGCTGACAGTGATCGTGCCGAACGTTTGAGGCATCGTGCCTGCCTCACGAAGAGTTGCGATGGCGTTTTCGGTGAGACGGTTCAAGCCGGCATTGCAGGGAGTGATGGTGCTGTAGCCATTCGCAACCGCGATGATCGGTTTTTGAAAGTCGGCATCCTGAAAGCCGACGGCGCGGAGCATCGCCCGGTTCGGTGATCGCTCCACGCCACGTGTGATCAAATGACTGCGCGCGCCGGCGCTTTTCTTAAACTCTTCAGGCACTAGTTGCTGTTCTTATCCACCAATCGACTCTGTGAAAGCCACGGCATCATATCACGCAAACGTGCACCAACACGTTCGATAGGATGTTCCCGTGCAGCGTCGTCGAGTTGTTGAAAACGCGGGCGACCATTTCGTGCCTCTTTCATCCAGTCGCGTGCAAAGGCGCCTGATTGAATCTCCGCCAGCAGACCTTGCATGCGACGCTTTGTCTCGTCGTTTATTACCAATGGCCCACGCGTCATATCTCCGAATTGTGCCGTGTTGGAGATTGAGTAACGCATCTCGGAGATGCCGCCTTCGTAAAGCAGATCCACAATGAGTTTCATCTCATGCAGACATTCGAAGTAAGCCATCTCGGGTGAGTAACCAGCCTCAGTCAAAGTTTCGAAGCCGGCTTTGATTAGGGAAGTCAGACCGCCGCAAAGCACTGCTTGTTCGCCGAACAGATCGGTTTCTGTTTCCTCACGAAACGTGGTTTCGATAACTCCAGCGCGGCCGCCGCCGAT